>DAHXMQ010000253.1 GCA_027371625.1 Candidatus Methanoperedentaceae archaeon
TGCACATGACAAGACCCGCGTTCTCATTTCCCATGATATAGAGCGCGGTATTGCCCTGTGCGACCGCACAATCATACTCGCGGATGGGCATATTGCGCATGAGATGAGCAAAAGCGAAATGCAAGATATTCTCCAGTGCAGGGCGATATATGAAAAATACGTTGGTGGCACATGAAATTTCTGGAGATTGCACGCAAGGACCTAAAAGCCGAGTTCCGCACAAAGCAGATGCTCAATTCCATGGTGATATTCGCGCTGCTTGTGATTGTTATCTTCAGCTTCGCATTCGGCAATGAGGCTTCGATACTCATTCCTGCGCTTAACAGGAAAATAACTGACCTGCTTGCTCCTGGGATGCTCTGGATTGCGTTCACCTTTGCAGGCATGCTCGGGCTTTCAAGGTCGTTCGCCGTCGAGAAGGAAGAGGGATGCCTTGAAGGCTTAAAATTATGCCCGGTTGACAGGAGCGAGATATACAACGGCAAGGTATTATCCAACGCTTTTCTGATGCTCCTGATGGAGATAGTCACAATTCCCGTTTTTGTCGTGCTTTTCAGCTATGATATTAAAAATATTCCCGGTCTTGCCCTTGTTGTTATACTTGGTACTTTTGGATTTATTTTCGTGGGCACGCTTCTCTCAGCCTTAACTGTAAACACAAGAACGCGGGAGCTCCTGCTTCCTGTGATTCTGTTTCCAGTCCTTATTCCTGTGATACTCTCTGCTGTAACAGCAACAGGAGCAATGCTTGCAAGCGGTGAGCTCTCGGATATAGCAGGCGAGCTTCAGATACTTGTGGTCTATGATATCATTTTCTTCATCGTGGCGCAGCTCGTGTTCGAATACACCATCGAAGACTGAAGATTTATGAAGGATACTATTATTATGGCTTGTATCGATTAAAGGAAGACTATGATAAAAAAAGCAGTTTATGCACTGACCGCTGCCTTAGTGCTTGTTTCGGCATACCTTGTTTTCTTTTACGCCGAGGTTCCGATTAACCCGCAGGAGACAGGCGCAAACCCGAATGACTTCAAGATATTCTACTTCCATCTACCGATAGCAATATCGGCTTACCTTGCGTTTACAATCGTGCTTATCGCTAGCGTTCTCTATCTTCGAACAAAACTTCAAAAATGGGATATTGTAGCAGTCTCAGCTGCCGAGGTCGGTGTTATTCTTGCACTTTTAACCCTTGTCAGTGGCTCGGTCTGGATACGTGCAGGTGCATGGTCATGCAATTGCTGGTGGGTACCGTGGGATGTACGACTCAATACCTCGCTTGTTCTGTTTTTGATATACCTCTCCTACCTCATGGTGAGACAGGCTGTCGAGGAGCCTGAGAAAAGGGCACGGCTGTCGGCAGTATTTGGTATAGTTGGATTCATAGGCGTGCCGCTCAGCTATATGTCCATAAGACTGTGGACGAAGGCTACGCTGCATCCTGTAATGGAATTTCATCCCTCATCCAATATGCTCATCACCTTATTGGTAGATTTCGCCGCTTATTTCCTTCTCGTGGCGTCGCTGATATTGCTG
>DAHXMQ010000274.1 GCA_027371625.1 Candidatus Methanoperedentaceae archaeon
AAAAGTTGATATATTTAAAAATTATTTTATAATTATTAATCTTTTAAAGCCTCTGCCTCTTTCATATATCTCCACATTATAGCCGGTATTAATATGACAAGAAATATTAATATAAATTTCGTAATTGAAATACGAGTATTATCCATGCTTTGTGAAATATTAGGATTTGCTGTAAAATTCCAATAAATTATGAAAAGTAGACCTATAAGTGCAGTTAGTATTAATTTGTAAAATTCGAGAATTGCCTTCACATAGTCTTTGTTTTTTCCCGACATAATTCCCCTTTTTTTTATTGTTGCATCCATATCCTTTTTCTCATATTTACATCTTTCTATACATGGCGTCATAAGTAATTGCGCATAAATACTGTGCAGTAGCCTGTATCATCCGCATTTATTCGAGTCGCTATGTATAATTGAAGAATTAGGATTCATACCCACTTTATGTCACTGAATGAATTTCTGACCACCACCACCAAAACAATATTAACAAAAACACTATAACAACCATAACCACTATAACCATTAAATTCGAGTTGGTTGCAAATTCATCTTTTACAAATTTCATTTCTCTCTCCTATTATTATGAATGGCAATCATCTTATATTTAGATTATTGAAACCGCATATAATTTTTGTAAAACGCCAATTTAAGGAGATATTTCAATTCGTATTGATAGTTATCCTAATATTTTCAGGATTGACCTACAAATCTCGCTTGCGGCATGAAACTCGTCATGCTTATTGATGCTTAGTTGACGGTGTTATCAATCTCTGCTTTGCGGTCTTTGCGCCTCTGCGGTGAGTTGGCGATACCTTAAACCGCAAAGAACGCGAAGTACGCAAAGAAATAAAAATTTTAGCAATGATCATGAAGTATGCCGCATATTAATCTCAGAACTTATACGCCAGCGTCAGACCATCGCGAACAGGAAGCATCACAACTTCCACGCGTTCATCTCTGGATACATGCCTGTTGAATTCTGCAATAGCCCTGTCTGTTTCATTCTCTGGTTCAAGAACACTGCCGCTCCAGAGCACGTTATCAACTACCAATAAACCACCGGAACGGGTTTTGGGCAGGCATAATTCCCAGTAATTGATATAATTCTCCTTGTCCGCATCGATAAACACAAGGTCAAAAGGTCCTTCGATGGTTTTGAGCGTTTCAAGCGCGGGACCGAGTTTCAGTTCTATTTTCCCGCCGTGCGGACTGCGCCTCCAGTATCGTTTTGCGATGTCTGTTGCCTCTGGATCGATATCGCATGTAACCAGTTTCCCATCCTGGGGTAATCCCTCTGCCATAACGAGCGTGCTGTATCCTGTAAACGTTCCAAGCTCAAGGACACGCTTTGCCGAAACTAAGCGGACAAGCATCCGCAGGAAAGCGCCTTCCACATGTCCAACCTGCATCTGTGGAAGTGACATTGTTGCATAGGTCTCAATTACAAGGTCGCGCAGGAGTTTTGATTCCGGAGCTGTGTTTTCCGCACAGTAATGTTCTATTTTCTTTGGTGTAATCATGCTATGTTCGTATATCAAGAGCAAATATAAATTTATAGTGTCGCTTTTATTTAGCAAAATATTTAAGTTGATAAGTCAAACATGACATGATAGGATAAAACGGGTAAAACGGGGAAAAACAGCTTTAGGATAGGAAAAGTGGAACGAATATAATGATTGTTACCAAGCACATCTCACTTGACAAAGAGTGTGTGGAGAAGCTGAAACCGTATGTGGAGAAACACAGCAGCAACTTCAGCGTAGCGGTGAGGGAGATAATAGAAAAGGCAGGGCACTCAGGGCTGCCTGCTACCTCACTGGCAATAGACAACTCTTTATTCCAATGGTTACTGGACGAAATCGACGGTACTCTTGTTCCGGATAATGTGTTGGATGAGATAATTGACCCCAGCTTAATAAATTCGATGAGTAAACTGGAAGATTACCTCAACCACAGGCTTTGCGAACTTGGGTGGGATATTGAACTTGTACTGAAATGCGATAATGAAAAAAACCCTTCAGAGCTACTTTTGGAAATAAGGGGTTCCCATCACAAAATAAGATTCGCCGCATGCTTATTATCCCAGTACCTTATTAAAAATTCACTGAACCGGGCGCCTCTTCAGATAACGTCCATTAGCGATTTAAATGATTGCATAAAAGTTGAACTCTCAAGATCGAATAAGAAGGAAGCGAAGAAAAGCCTGATTACTTTTTTTGGAGGTAAGGATGAAATTATAAAGACCATCGATAACCGCCCCGATTTCTGGAGGGCTTTGATAAACAGACATATTTTAAGCAATTACAATATGGTCACGGTTCACAGGAATTATTTTGAGGACCTGCTTGCAGGTAAAGTGCCTGTGGGTGAAATAACGATAGAAACCCTTGCAAAAAAGCCGATTCGGGAAATACCCTTAAAAGAGATGCTACTTTTGATAAAAGAGGTTTACGAGACTTCAAGAGTCGCGGACAGGGTGGATATCGAGAATGATTCTGTAATAGTTTCCCATGGTTATAGAACCAGAGAAGCTGTTGAGAAACTAAAACAGAGCCTTGTTGCGCTTTTAGAATCCAACGGTCATTTGTTTGATGTAAAATCAACAGCCAGCATGATTGTACTCACGCACAGACCAGATGTGGGAGTAAAAATCAATGAAATCGTGGAAAATTTGAAAACAAGTAACAGTAGAGTGGATCAGGAATTGCTTGTATTCATGGGTTTTCTGAAAGGGCTTAAGGATACCCCTGACATACCTGTATCCCTGAATGCTCTTGGCAGAAGAATCGGCGAATCCCTGATGAGGGGGTATGAAAGAGAAAACAACATCAAGAGCTGGAATCTTGAAACTTTCCAGAAGGCTTTAACGATAATAGATTCCAAACTGCACAGGGAGAGTAACTGGAAGCTGGAGGGGAAGAATCTGCTCTATAGAATCAATAAATGCAATTTTGCTACAGAAGGCGATACGTTTGATGCCTATGTTTGCCGTACAATAAGGGAAACCTTCAAGGGGGCACTTGATTATGCGTTCGGGGATAAGGCAGAATTGGAAATTAAGAAATTATTAACTCACGGGGATAATTTTTGCGAGGTAGTTATACGAACACGGTAGAAATCCTTATATTCTTATTTCTTGGGGCATTCCTAATCCAGATTGCATCCGGAGAGACTACGGATATATCCTGTATCCACTGCCATTCGGCAGAAGTGAAGGAACTTGCGAAAAGCGTGCACGTTACTGCGAACATCTCATGCGCAGACTGTCATGGGGGAGAAATACACATCAGTGGAACCACAATTTCTATAAATGTCATGAGCATAAATTTTACAGGCATACCAGAAAGAACCAATATATCGGACTTATGCTCGAAATGCCATCCTGAGGAGACAAGACTGTACAAGGAAAGCGTACACTGGAAAGAGCTTGAAAAAGGACATACAATAGCACCCACATGCACGGATTGCCACGGTGCCCATGATATCCTGTCCTCAAAAAACCCCCAATCCATGACCTATTCTGGAAATGTTCCTCAGCTATGTGCCAGTTGCCATGCAAACCAGACGAAGATGAGCGCTTGGTACTATGGAATCCAGACCGACAGATTTGATACCTATAAAAATTCGTATCATTATAAAGCGCTTGTTTCAGGAGGAAAAGGGGTTGCAACATGCCCTGATTGCCATGAAAACCATGACACAAAGAACGAGACTGATCCAACATCTTCGATATATCCGGCAAATCTTCCTGCTACATGTGGAAAACCCGGCTGTCATGCCGGTCAGAGTGTTCGGATTTATGGAGGCAAGATACACGAAGGAGCATCTGTTTACCTGCTATCCATCGATGCCAAAAAACTTGTAACCTATTTCTACATGCTGATGATACTCTTTGAGGTCACTTTCACGCTTGGGCTAATTTTCCTTGGAATTTCCTCAAAATTTGAAATTAGAAGGAGGGAATGAATGGCTGAAATTGAATTCAAGAGGTTTACCATTAATCAGCGCATTGAACATATAATATTTTTTACGACGTTCATACTGCTTGCATACACAGGATTTCCTCTGATGTTTCCGGACGAATGGTGGTCTAAGTGGATGATTGCCTCAATAGGAGGCTTTGACAACAGAACCTTTATTCATCACTACTCGGGTTTGGTGATGATTGGTGTGAGTATATATCACGTTGCTTTTCATGTGGCTTTAGAAAAACCCCGCTTTGATGTACTATTTAATCCAAAGGACTTCAAGGACTTGCAGCAGCAGATTCGGTATTTCTTAAGGTATTCCAATGAACATCCCGTATTTGGGAGATACACATGGAAGCAGAAGTTTGAGTATTTCGGAGCAGGATTTGGCGCAGTGATCATGGGTTTCACTGGCATATTGATGTGGAAGCCCTTTGAAGCCATGCAGTACTTTCCTATAGGATTCATCCAGATCGCCAACCTTTTCCACACATGGGAGGCGGTTCTTGCTTCCATTGCAATATTCATCGGGCATTTCTACGACGAGCATCTGGGAAAATTCCCGAATATGTCCTGGTTAACAGGTAATATTTCAGAAGAGGAAATGCGCCATGAGCATCCTCTTGAATATGAAGAGGTGATGGGAAGCAATATA
>DAHXMQ010000280.1 GCA_027371625.1 Candidatus Methanoperedentaceae archaeon
GCCATCGATTGCCACGGCTGGAACAGACATTATATTGAGTTTCGAGGCGCGCCGTTGCCCTTCAGGATGGGAAATATTTATTTCCTTAAACTTCATGTTCTTTGGGAGAACCGAAAGTAAAAGCGCCCTGAGAGAGTGGCAGTTCTGGCATGTGTCTGAATAATAAAGTTCAACTGTTGTCATGGTTATCGCTTTCTGCGTCTTTACACAGAAATGGGTTGTTTACGAGGCAAGATTTGCTGTAAATATTATCCCTGGCTTAGATTAAGATTTGCTTTGGATTCGAATTATAAAAGTTTATAATCTTTTAGCCAGAAAATAGGTCTCCATAACTTTAGAAACTTTGATTACTTTTATAGATTGTAATGCCGTTATAACTTTTCAGTAACATTATAAGATTATATACCGTTTGAAATATATATCCCTTACTACATTTAAAAATTGGGTTGTAAAGTCTGAGAGTGAACCGGTTTGGAAGTTTAAACATTTGGTTGCGCTTGGATTTTGCAATCAGAAAACCGTACGGGGGTTGCTTTCTCATGAAATAACTGAGTCACATCATGCCCGAAGGCATGGTAATATTAGCTTTGGATTATTTAAAACCAGCAGCGCCTGAGAGCAGCAAAGAGCAGAGAAAAGCGAAGGGAGTCGTGGATATGTGAGGTATGTTCGAAAAGGAAAGGAGTAGATGGGAGATAATTCTTGATGTGCTTAGGATACTACAGGAAGAAAATAAAGCAAAAAAGACACGTATTATGCAAAAGGCATATCTTGATTGGAGAAATTTCAAGAGGTATTTTGACTACCTGCTAGATGAGGGTTTTGTAGCAAAAAGCAATCCTTATGAATATTATGAACTCACGGCAAAAGGAAAGGATTTGCTTGCAAGACTAAAAGAAGTTAAAAAATTGCTTTAAGTTGGAAGCCCCAAGAATTTTAAGCCTCTGGGTGTGATTCTTAGCTTTTCATTTTCTCTGCTAATATATCCCTGTTCTTGCAGGAAGTAGAGAACCTCGTTTAACTTATCTTCTTGCATGGGGATTTCCTTTTTTATCTCATCGATGCTATGCCAGTGGGAGTCAAGGAGCATATCCAGTATTCTGTCAAGGTGTATCATTTATAATTATATAAATTTAAGTTATCTCATTTATAGCCATTGATTTTTTACCATGCATTAATGCTATGTGCTTTTAACATGTGCTTTTAGCATATGCCTATTCTTCTTAAAGTTATATGTGCTATTTTCGCATAGGTGTTAAATCCATACTTGAAAAATCCAAGATGCACGGGGGTTTACCCGCAAGGGCAGTGTGGTGAGTGCATCAAGCGCGAAGCGGGGCGCTATACAAGGCAGCCACAGGCGAGCCTTGCCGAAAGGTAAGTATCAAAATTTGGGAGGAAAAGAAAATGAAACGTTTAGGAAGAACAATAATGGAGATGGGGCTGGCTCTTGTAGCGGTACTGGCTCTATCTTCTCTATCTCAAGCAGCTACAGGAGACCTTGTGGGCAATGTGACATTCAGCCAGAATTGTGATTCAGGCATAGGTGTGGGTATAGCATATGACGGTACCAACCTGTGGTATTCCTGCGTTAGCAACCAAACAGACCTATTCAGAGCCGACCCCACAACTGGAATGGTTAGTGCAAGCTACCAGCTGAAAGGCGGGCTGGGGGCACTTTCTTACGATGCCACACGCAATGTTATCTGGGCAGGTAACGGCGGAGGCAGTAGTGTTCCAGGCGCTATTTACAAAATTACACTTGATGCTGGTAAAAACGTGACCGGAATAACAACCCAATTCAACGTCACTGGCGGCTTTTTATCTGGTATAGATGACGGGCTGGCATTTGATGCGAGGAATCTCGCAGATCCCAACGATGATGTGATATATTATAGTCCAGATGGTGCCAAAATAATTCGTGTCTTCAACCTCAGCGGTACCGAAGTCGAGAATTTCACCTGGGCAGGCAACGCCTCGTACCAGATTTCATATTATAATAGTGGTTTAGCAATAGGTGGCGACTTATTATATGAAGGTTCCAACGGCGGTAGCCATGTCTGGGTGGTAAATAAAACAAACCCCACTGTAGAGATATTCAATTTCTCAACTGCTGTTGCAGGAGATCCCAACTTCCGGGACGAAGACCTTGAATGTGATATCAACACCTTCGCGCCCATCGATGTTATGTGGTCTAAGGAGGCATACAGCCCTATGCGCGCACATGCCTTCGAGATTCCTAAAGGCTCATGCGGAGTCGGCGGGAAGCCAGCAGCTCCTAAGGGAAGCATCTCAGGCATGAAATTCAACGACCTCAACGGCAATGGAATAAAGGATATGGGAGAATCCGGGCTTGCGAACTGGACAATCACGCTGACGAATGAAACCGGCGGCATGATAACAACAATGACGGACGCCAGTGGCAACTACAGCTTCACAAATCTCTCAGACGGCAACTATACGGTCGGCGAAGTTATACAGCCTGGCTGGATCCAGACAGCGCCTGCTGTATCAGCGACAGGTTCAGCAACATATACAGTAAACATCAGCAGCGGCAATAATGTGACAGGCAAGGACTTCGGCAACTTCCAGTCTGGAAGTGTCTCAGGCATGAAATTCGAAGACCTCAATGCTAACGGGGTTAGAGACGCGGGCGAAGCAGGACTTGCTGGCTGGAATATAACGATAAATGGCACAGACACGATCACAGGTACGACTGTAAATCAGACAACAACAACCGATGTAAATGGCAACTACAGTTTCACCAACCTGACAGCAGGAACATATACCATAAGCGAGACATTGAAAGCAGGCTGGGTTCAGACTGCGCCAGTGGCAGGCACATATACAGTAACTATAACAAGCGGAGCAGCAATCGCTGGAGATGACTTCGGCAACTTCCATAAAGGCTTTATTACTGGAGGAGGATGGATACCTGCTCTGGGCGCCCCGACTGCTAAAGCTACATTCGGAATCGTAGGACAGTATCCAGATAGCTCGAACACTGCTCAGGGCAGTGTGGAATATCAGGACCACAATGCCAGTCTGAACATCAAGAGCATCAATATAACCACAGTTGCATCCACTCTGGATAAAAAGAAAGGAACTATAACAGGATATGCAACTGTGAACGGTGCTGGCTCCTATCCTTTCGTAGTATATGTCGAGGATAATGCAGAACCTGGCAAAGGTGCTGATGTATTCAAGATATCTCTGCCGACATACCCGTATTCAAACGGAGATATCCTGGGTGGCGGAAATATACAGATACATGGTTAGGGTTTGAGGGTGCAAATCCCTCTTGTATTTTCCTATGAAAAACATTGGTAGCCCTAAAAACGTGGGTGCTATATGCACCCCCTGGCATCCATTTTTTTGATAACGATCAAATTTGACAGGTTTTGATTTCATATATCCATTTTCTTCATACATTTCCCTGTTGATCAGCAGATGATGCAAAATGCAGAGGACTTTTCTTGCCAGTGCCACTGCCGCTTTCTTAGTTCCACTTTTAGCCTGTACTCTCAAAAAGAACCTTTTCAAGTTTGAATTTCTGGTTCTGGATATAGCATGTGCAACCTGAACAAGCATACGACTCATGAGGGTTAGTAGCATTAATAAATAATATGTTAGGATTAGAGTAGCATTGTAATGTGAAAAGTTTATTATGCATTAAACCAGTAGTATCTTAGCAGGATAGGAATGGTTGTCAGGAAAAACATTTCAATTGAACAGGCTCATCTAAAAAAACTTGAACCTTTAATCCAGAAGAACGGTGGAAATCTTAGCGCTGCTTTTCGAGACGCTATCGATATTGCCGGGGCATCGCTTCTCCGCTACAGCACAGTGGAAGAGGCGATATCAAGGATTACTTCAGAGAAAAAGGAATTAAGTGCTATGGAAGAATCTATAGAAAAGGGAAAGAGCGTGCTAATCAGCAGCCCGATTTTCCAGTGGATGCTCAAATGGACAAAAGGTATTCCGCTTGAAAAGGAAACAGTCGATGAACTGCTTGACCCTTTAAAAATAGCCACAATATCAGAGCTTGATAAGAGGATAAATGAAATCAGCCGCGAATCGGGGTGGAACTGCCAGGTGTCGCTTTTCTGTATGGATAATATCACTCCATCCACAGCTACCGTTACTATTTCAGGGGATAACGAACTCTACAGGGATTTTTTAGCTCAACTGGTTGTAATGTTCCTTGTTTACAACAGAGGTCTTGATATAGATGTTATACACCGCCGGGCTACTGCCGTCCGTATTGACCTGAAATCTATGGTGAAGGGAGAGCCCCTGAAAGCGAACCAGCATTTCGGGTATTTGAAAGACGTGGTGAATGAATTCAAATCAAAGGAAGATTTCTGGAAGGATCTGGTCAAGATATACAGTTCAGTGAATTATAATATGGTCTCGTTGTGTAAGGATAATTACGAAGAACTGCTTGCAGGCAATACAACCATTGACGCAGGCATATTCGAGTCGCTATCGAAGAAGCATATAGCAAGCATTCCACATCCAGATTTCTTAAAACTGTTAAAGAAAACACACGAGTCCTTGATGGTTGTTGAAAGAATAGATATACTTGATAACGGAATCAATGTGTACCACGATTACAAGAACGAAAACGCTATAAAAAAAATCAGGGATTATTATCTTTCGCTTCTGAAGGCAAACGGGCATGAATACGAGGCGAAGTATTCCACAAGCCTTATAGTTTTTAACCATGTGTGCTGCCGCTAAATCACAACCACTTTTTTTGCAATATCCCTGCACACCGATACGAATTCTGCTGGATTTATTGAAGGGAATGTGTCTATCAAACATACGTCGCATTCCTTTACAATGCTATCAAGTTTCCTGACATCACCGTGGTAAATCATGATTTCCGCTTTGCCACCTGCTTTTGCAAGCAGGACAGGCTCGTCTCCAATTAGTTTGTTATAATCCTGTTTTTCAAATTCAATTTTTACGCCGAGCATATCAGAGCTTGATAAGAGGATAAATGAAATCAGCCGCGAATCGGGGTGGAACTGCCAGGTGTCGCTTTTCTGTATGGATAATATCACTCCATCCACAGCTACCGTTAC
>DAHXMQ010000288.1 GCA_027371625.1 Candidatus Methanoperedentaceae archaeon
GGAAATAATAAATGACAACGCTGATGGAAATGGCTCATTCAGGTTTGATTACAAAGGAGATAAAAAATGTTGCAGCAAAGGAAGGAGTTGATGCCGAAGAAGTAAGGGTGCTCCTTGCTCATGGAGAGCTTGTCATTCCAAAAAACAATTGCAGCAAATCCCTGCCCATCGGCATCGGAAGAAGAATGCGCACCAAGATCAACGCCAACGTTGGAACTTCTAGGGATTACGCTGATATCGAGGCTGAGGTTGAAAAGGCGAAAACTGCGGAAAAATACGGCGCTGATACCATAATGGATTTATCCACAGGCGGAGACCTCGACCTTATACGAAGAAGGATAATCGATGCCGTAAGCGTTCCTGTTGGCTCAGTCCCTATTTATCAGGCAGCTTATGATGGTATTGAAAGCATGACCTCGGACGACATGTTCAATGCAGTAAGGAAACATGCCGAGGATGGGATCGATTTTATCACCGTACACGCGGGAGTTACGCGCAGTTCCTTCCAGCGCCTGAAATCAAGCGAACGAATACTTGACGTGGTGAGCCGCGGCGGCGCCTTCACCATAGCGTGGATGGAGCATAATGACAGTGAGAACCCTTTCTATTCCGAGTACGATTACCTGCTTGAGATTGCTCGTGAGTACGGCGTCACGCTAAGCCTCGGGGACGGGATGCGACCGGGCTGCATCAACGATGCTTCTGACAGGGCAAAATTCGAGGAGTTCATAATCCTCGGCGAGCTTGTGAAAAGAGCAAGGGCAAAAGGTGTGCAGACGCTTGTTGAGGGTCCGGGGCATGTACCGATAGACGAAATTGGACTATCGGTCAGCGCGATGAAGCATCTCACAGGCAATGCGCCGATTTACCTTCTCGGTCCGCTTGTTACCGATATCGCACCCGGATACGACCACATCACAGCAGCAATCGGCGGCGCTGTTGCAGGGATGCACGGCGCAGATTTCCTTTGTATGACCACGCCTTCCGAACATCTGGCGCTGCCAAATGTTGAGGACATCAGGGAAGGCACGATAGTGACGAGAATCGCAGCGCATGCAGCCGACCTCGTGAAAGAGGGGGTTCGCGAGCGGGCGCGCGCAGCCGATAGGGAGATGGCGCTGGCTCGAAGAGATTTAAACTGGTCAAGGCAGTTCGGTCTTGCCATTGATAGCGAGAAAGCCAGGGAAATCCATGCGAGAAGCAAGAACGTTGATACGTGCAGCATGTGCGGGGAGCTATGCTCTATCAAAATGATGCGGAGGGTTATGAAGAAGTAAGTTATGTATTGACTTTTGTGACAATTTCCACCAGCTGCTCAAGCACCGCCTCCACCCCCTCTCCTGTAAGCGTTGACATGCTCATATCCGCTCCCTCACCCGGCGCCGAAATATCCGCCTTGTTCGCCGCGACCAGTATCGGCACATTGAACTCCTTCTTTATCTCCGCAAGTAAATGCATCTGCTTATCCAGCGAAAAACCGCATGTCTCAGAAGGGTCGATGATATACAGGATAACCTTCCCGACATGCTTCAGCGCCGAGATTGCCTGAAGCTCTATCTCGTTCCTTTCCTCAAGTGGTCGGTCAAGAAGCCCGGGCGTGTCGATGACCTGGTATCTGATGCCTTCCCTCGTGAAATGACCAACTGCCAAACCTTTCGTGGTAAAGGGATACGGCGCTATCTCGGGTCTCGCGCTGCTCACAAGCGCCACGAAGCTGGATTTACCCACGTTGGGATAACCTGCCACAACGATTGCAGGGCCTTCGCCGATATCAGGAAGCTTTTTGAGTTTATTCCTTGCATCATTGAGGAAGCGCAGGTTGCCATCGACGCTGTCCACGATGGAAGCCATTCTTGCAAAAGCCTGCTTTCGCACCACCTTTGCATCCTCGCTGTCTCGCATCATGCCCACGTACTTCCTCGCCATCTCATGAATTTTATTCCCCGCCCACTGCACCGAGGCGAGGTTCATTTTCATCTCCTCGACTCCCACGAGTATCTCAGCAAGTTCGAGGTAAAATGGAGGCATCTGGTCAAAGCTCGGGAATTTCTTGACGATGCTCACAAGGTTATCGCTGAGTATATTGGCTGCCGTCAGGAGCATGGACTCTTCAGCTTTCAGTTTGGACTCGCGGTCAAGGACTTGCTTTCCACGCTTGGCTCTTGTGGCGCGGCGGAAGGATTTGTCGAGGAGTTCCTCTGCTGTGGGTACGGTTGGAATTTTTTCAAATATCATGATGCTTGAAATATGCGATGGGGCTAATATGCTCAGTAGTCTTATAAGGCTGGCGTTTTTCTAATCCTTATGTAAATATTCCTCTGTCAGTGAGCGCACCGCCTCTGCCAGTTCATCAAGCTTTCCTGTGAAGAAATGGTCTGCCCCTTCAATTCTGATGAGCTTCTTTGGCTCGGGAATTCCCTGGCAAAGCTTCTCGATCTTCCCGATTGCTATGAGTGCATCCTGCGTTCCGTGGATGAAAAGCTTCGGCTTTACGCATTCCTTAAGAAAATCCATGTCCCCGAAGCCGACAGGCGTCCCGATTCCGATCAGCGTTTTCACGCGCTCATCCCCACATCCTGCCTTCATGCCTACCCAGGCGCCGAAGGAATGCCCTACAACGATTATTTTTTCTGCCATGTCAGCCGCGTATTCTATGGCTGCCCTCACATCATCGGTCTCGCCTCTTCCGTTATCGTATCTCCTGCTGCTTTTTCCAACGCCCCTGAAATTGAAGCGCAATGAGGGTATGCCGAGGTCAAGAAATGCATGGGAAGCCGTGACCGCCACCTTGCCGTGCATCGAGCCGCCGTAGAGAGGATGGGGATGGCAGACAACCGCAATTGCTTGATAACGAGCTGGTTCAGGAACAGGAGACATGAGAAGAACCTCAAGTTCTCCTGCCGGGGAAGGCAGGATATGCTCTATGGTTTTGTGAGAAACTTCAGCTTCTGGCAAGCTCAATTCTCTCTTCGCAATACGGGTCGCCTTTAGACATCATCCTTGTGAGGCTGTATCTCAGTCTTGGATTCACGCTCTTGCAGAGCCCCTGCACAAAGCTCTTCCCGAAGCTCTCGCATAGAATTGATTCATCGGCTTCTTTTTTTCTCCACTCATCGAGGAACGGGCAGCCTTTGGTTTGCACCACAAAGCGCTTATTCGTGTCCTCTATAATGCTGTGCTCCATCCCAAGTTCCCTGAGAAGGTTATCGTAAACTGCCCCGGCTGCCTTTGCATCTTTTCCTTTGATGTTTCGCGCCTTGACCTGCATCCTGGCGTATTTTGCCCCGAGCTCGTGCTGTGCCTCTCCAAGTTCCTTCCCCCCTTCCTTTTCCAGAACACCTGCAACGTATGCCGCGTACTTCACCGAAGGCTTTTCCCCGGCTTTTATTTTTGGTTTGCCAATCATACTGACCTCCAACGAAGGCTTGTTATATGAGTCATGAATTTTCGTGTTAATAAATCTTGGCTTGTGCTGTGATTGTTTCGATTCATGGTGGTAGTTATATCAGAATACAATATATTGGGACAAAGTGATAATAATAATGCATTTCTTTTTCGCTTTATCTGTCATTTTAAATTCGACCATTTCAGGTTACTTCACAAATGTCACTTCACAAATAGTTGCACCATTAACTGTACTACAATTAGTAGTAT
>DAHXMQ010000293.1 GCA_027371625.1 Candidatus Methanoperedentaceae archaeon
TCGAAAACTGCCCGCGTTACGACGCCTCCGGCTTCTTCATAGTACCCTTCAAGTTCTTCCACTGCTGTTACGCGTCTTATCAGCATGCCGTTCCTGTATAAGGCATGAAGTACCACGCATACGTTGAGGTTATCTATAAACGTGACAGGGACGTTAATCGGGTTGCCTACGAACCTCTGTATCATCTTTTTCACTGATGATGCGTGGAATGTTGCCATCACCGGGTGACCGGTTTGCATTGCCTGAAATGCCACAGCGCCCTCCACGCCCCTTATCTCGCCTACTATAATATAGTTGGGACGTGAGCGAAGCGCTGCCTTGAGTAGAGTAAACATGTTAACCTGTGATTCTTCTGCGCCGTCCTCTTTTGTAGCCAGTTGCTGCCATACTTCATGTGGAGGGGTGACTTCCGTGGCATCTTCTGCACTGTATATCTTGGCTTTTGGATCTATGAATATGAGTGTGGCATTCAAAGCAGCCGTTTTGCCGCAGGCTGTTTCCCCGCACATAAATACGCTCATGCCATTTTCCAGGCAGAGCCAGAGATATGCTGCTTCCTCGGAACTCAATGTTCCCCATTTGATGAGTTGGGTTATGGAGAGAGGGGTTTTTGTGAACTTCCGGACTGTGAAAGAACTTCCACGCCTGCTGATATCATCGCTGTAAGCTATTGCGATGCGTGAACCGCTTGGAAGAGTCCCTCCTGCGATTGGATTTGCGTCGCCTATCGGTCTGCCAATACGTTCGCTCATGGTTCGGAGCCAGTTATCGAGCGATTGCTTGGAATCGAACCGTATATTGGTTTCGAGATTCCCGAATATCTTATGCACAAGCGATACAGGATTTAAGCCAACGCAGTGTATATCCTCAAGATACGGGTCACGCATTGTGGCTTCAACCGGTCCGGAATCGATGATGTCCCTTACTATAAGATAGCTGAATTTGTCGTATTCTCCTTTAGTTACTAGAATCGCAGAAGCCTTTTTCCCGATTGGTTCTACTTTTATTGTCTCATCAAGAAGTGCAAGGAGGGTCTTTTTCAGATATTCTTTTGATACAGGAGTTTTATTTGTGATCCCTTTCTCAAGGACTTTCTCAACAACAAGGTTGTATCTACTGATTTCATCCTGCTCCAGACGCGGTTCTATGACATTATATATAATCTCCTTCCCGGGTTCGCCCATGATGTGTATAAATATGGGGTCCCCCACTGGATATATTACGTTAGGCGCTTTTTCAAGCGCCATCTCCCGTGGAAGCTGGGTAATAAATGACGGGCTGGGTTTATTATTTTTTTGAAGGTCATTGAGGTATTCCGAAAGGTGAGGATTGCGTCCCAGTGCATCTTCAAGCGTTTCATTCATTTTCATCACGACACGGAAGCGATTTCAACAACCAGACCTACGTTTGGCTCAATCCTGAAACCGATCATGCTTTCAATGTAGGCTGAAGCCCCTGTAAATTTATTTACTATAATCGTTCTCTTGATGCTGCTGCCCAGCGTACTCACCTTCAAAGAAAGGTTTATGTCGCTTGCACCAATGAATTCCGAAAGGATCTTAGGTTCAAGCTCAGAAGATTCGATAGAGAGGATTATAGTCTTTTTTATTCCTGTCAATTTTTTGAAGAACGATATAAGTTCAAGGCTTTTTTCTACATTTGCGCTGTGTTTGATGAGGGACGATATGGTGTCTATTATTATTACATCGTTATCGAAGAGCTCTTTCCCATCCCTTAATCTTTCAATGAAATCTGTTCTTGCCGGTATCGTATATACAAATGTAACCGGGATTACGAATGCTGCGCAGGCAGGTGGAAGCACCTTGTCCCAGCAACTGAAAACGGATATTACTATAATCAACGACCCGGATAATATATCGCAAAATAGCACGGGTGCCTATATCTTTTATGTAAAAAACACTGGAAAATCAACCCTGGACCCAGGATTTGTAACCGTGCTCATAAACGGGGTAGTTGTTTCTCCAGGCAATATATCGATAATAGGTGGAGACACTGTATGGCAACCGATGGATGTGCTTCAGGTTAATGTTACTTCCTCGATCCCCGCAGGGGACAATAGCATCAGGGTGATTACAGAAAACGGTATCGAGGATACGATGGATTTTCATAGATAGGTGAACAGAAATGCCGGTATTATCCTTTGAGCTGGAAAATGACGAACTCAATAAGAGGCTGGGCGGAGGCTTTCCGTTTGGCTCCATAGTAGTGATAGAAGGGTGCGCTGGAAGCGGAAAGAGTACCGTCTGCCAGAGATTCGCATACGGTCTGATGAAAAACGGCTACTCTGTTACCTATGTTTCAACCCAGTTAACAACCAAAGGTTTTATCAACCAGATGTATTCGCTTAACTACAAAATAGCCAGTTTTCTGTTAAAAAAGAAACTTCTCTACATCCCTGTCCTTTCCCTTATAAGTACTACGCCGGCAAGAACAGATTTCATTGAAAGATTAAGGGATGGG
>DAHXMQ010000198.1 GCA_027371625.1 Candidatus Methanoperedentaceae archaeon
TTAAAAGAAGGCGGGGTTAATGATGTAACTATTGTATTCGGGCTTGGCATTCACAGGAGGCAAACAGAGGATGAAAAGATACGGCTCTGGGATAACGAAACTGTTAAATGCTTTACTCGCTTAGGAAAGCCCAGGCACCGATGGTCTAGCGGCTATGACTTTAGCCTTCCAAGCTAATAACTCGGGTTCAAATCCCGATCGGTGCATATATGTTTTTATGACTTCCAAAACATTTTATAAAATTATCATCTTAATTTATACTTATGTACATCCTTTAAATACATATTTCTAAAAGTTATGGATGAGATTGATATACAGCTATTGAAATTCATACAGGACGGCATACCAATAGTCTCCGAGCCGTTCAAAGATGTCGCAATTGAGCTTTCACTTTCTGAAGACGAGGTACTGAAGAGGCTGGATAACCTTATAAAAGAAGGGGTAATAAGGCGCTTTGGCGCATCGATAGGGCACAGGATAGTAGGGATAACTGCAAATGCCATGTGCACGTGGAATGTCCCTGAAGAAAAAGTAGAGGAAGTGGGGGCTATCATGGCAGGTTTCCCAGAGGTCACACATTGTTACGAGCGCCCCAGTTTTCCTGACTGGAAATACAATCTTTATACCATGATACATGCCTACTCGCGCGAGGAATGTGAAAAAATAGTCAGAGAGATTTCTATTGCTACTGGCATCAAGGATTACAGCATACTTTTCAGCGAGAAGGAGTTCAAGAAAACCGGAGTAAGGCTATGAATTTTTTGCCGCTGATGCTCAACCTGAAGGGAAAAGAAGTGATTATTTTCGGGGGTGGAGAGGTCGGTGAGCGAAAAACAAAACTATTCTGCCAGCATGCAAGCGTAACTGTCGTAAGCCGGGAATTTACGCCTCTATTGAACTCTTTGAAAGATAAAATAAAACTGGTCAAGGTAAAGGACGTTTCCGAAGAAGAGATATCGCGGCTTCTGAAAGACGCATTTATTGCAATCCCGGCTACAAACGATGCTATGTTGAATGAGCGGATAGCAAAGCTCGCAAGCCAGAGTGGAAAACTTGTAAACCGCGTGGATGACCTCGGCGATATCATCGTACCTTCCGTGATAGAGCGGGGAGATATTGTAATCGGGATATCCACGTTCGGGAAAAGCCCTGCGCTTTCAAGATTTATCCGTGAAAGGATAGAGGAAGTGGTAACCCCTGAGTATGCACTCATGTCGAGGCTTCAGAATGAGCTTCGGGACAAACTCAAATCCTGCGTGGAAGACCAGAAAAAACGCAAGGAAATCCTGTGGAATATCATCAACGATGATGAGGTTTGGGCTGCATTGCGGAAATCCTATGACAAAGCATATATGATAGCTTTAAAACATATAGGAAACGATGGCTGAAATATCAAGCATGCTTATCACGCATACCAAGGCGAGCATCGAGGAGATGGAGAACGCATGGCATGGCGGTATTGACCAATTATTACTCCGGCTTAAATCGCATGAACTCGTTGAGGAATGCGCGGTGCTTAAAACCTGCAACCGTGTCGAGGTTTATGTTGTCTCGCCAAAAGGGAGCAAGGTACTTTTTGAATTCGCAAAACACATGAAGGTCTCCTCGCGCATTATCGATTTTCTTGACCACGAGGAATCGCTGCGCCATCTTCTGCGCCTGACCAGCGGATTGGAGTCCATGATAGTCGGGGAGGACCAGGTTCTCGGACAGGTGAAGGAATTGTTCCTGATGGCAAAGAAAGCTGGCGCTGTGGGAAAGACGCTTGATACTGCTTTCAGTAAAGCGATACAGGTGGGAAAGCGCATCCGTAACGAGACAGGAATCAACAAGGGCTCGGTCTCCATCGGTTCTGCTGCCGTTGAACTTGCTGAGAACAACCTCGGCGGGCTTGAAGGAAAGACCGTGATGGTGATAGGCGCTGGTGAGATGGGAACGCTTGTGGCAAAGGCGCTTGCGAATAAGAACATCAAGGTCATTTACGTGGCGAACAGGACATTTGATAAGGCTGAGGCTCTTGCCTGCGAACTGAAAGGAAGGGCTGTGAAATACGAGTCGCTGGAGAGATATATCCCGATGTCCGATGTGGTAATCAGCGCAACCAAGGCGCCGCATTATGTTCTGACGCATGAGATTGTATCCCGTACAATGGGCAAAAGGGAGATAAAGGATAAAGATATCATGCTCATCGATATCGGGAACCCGAGGAACATTGAAGACAACGTCGGCGAGATTGCGGGGGTCAGCCTGCATAATATCGACAGCTTAAGGAGCATAAGCGAGGCAAACCTTGAGAAAAGGAGGGAAGAAGCAAAGAAGGCTGAGCTAATCATCGAGGAGGAACTCGGGCTCCTGAAGAAGCAGTACAAGCGCCAGCAGGCTGACAGGATTATCTCTGCGCTTTATTCGATGATTGAACAAATTCGGGAGAGGGAGCGCGAAGAAGCGGTGAATAAGTTGAAGGCAAGGCATACCATAGGCGACATAGAGCGCGAAGTTTTAGATGACATGACGCATTCCTTTGCAAACCAGATACTTGCAGAGCCCACGAAGATTCTCAGGGATGCGGCGGAGAAGGATGATGAGGTGTTTCTGGAGGCGGTCGCAGAGCTATTCAAGCTGAACGGAGGAAAGGGGAAGTGCCGCTAAATAAGATTACGGGTCACATATGGATGATGCCGCTGTGTGTATAAACCTTTCACAGTAGTCATCTACTTCGGCAAATCAAGTTAATGTTTTATTCGGTTCCCAGAGGGGCTGCGCACTCTTATTGCGTCTCTTCTTCTTGGACTTTAAATTGTTGTAGGCGAGTAAGCTGACCGAGACGTTCTACATGGGCACGCCCAAGGCGCGAAAGCACAGCAAGTCGCCCTTGTGCCTCAGCCAAGAGAACCCTAGATTCGTTAATTTCAACACCAAGTATTGAGTCCTCTATTTCCGTGGCAGTAGTCAACTTGCAATCATCACATTTAGCGACCTTCCATCCGCCAAGCTTGATGGCGCCTGAAATATCTGGACATTTTGCATCTTCTGTACAAATTGTAAATCGTTGACCTTTATTAGGTTCATATTCCCATCTATATAGACAGCATGTAGGCATACTGGTATTCCTCCGTTCTGTTGGATGAACAGAATTGCAGAGATTTTATCAACAATGTTAACCTCCACACCTGCACACCCTCTGCATTGTATTTTTATAATACTCTCTATACTTATAATTTTCCCCAAATCTTTTTGTCAATTAGCTCTTCTTACTGCAAAAATCCACAAATGACCTCGCAAAATCAATGTACGAGGCTGCGTGCAGGTGAGCGTAGGCTGCAAGGGTATTCTTTACGAGTATGCCGTCAAGTTCTCCCTTGATTCCAACCCCGCGCTCAAGTTTCATGGCAAACTTAGTATCATCTGGCAATTCAAGTATCTCAGAATGGTGGAATTCATGTCCGATAAAAGAAGCTCCAGCTTTACCAATAACATTATCAGCCACGAACTTCCCGATGTTATAGCTCACAACCCGCTTATGTCCCATCACTGTTTTTCCTGGAATCGCCCCGACCATCTCAAATGCTCCGCTTTCCATCTCAGCCATGTGATAATTCCCGCTTCCTGATAAAGAAGTCTTAATCTCCTGTGTCAGGTACATAAGCCCCCCGCATTCGGCATATATTGGCAGTCCTTCTGCCGAAGCCTGCCTGATGGATTCCCGCATGGAGTTATTGTCTTCAAGCTCCCTCGCGAATAGTTCCGGATACCCGCCTCCTATATACAATCCATTGACATTGGGCAAAGCGTGGTCATTCACAGGGCTGAAATAAACAAGTTCTGCTCCAGCCAGTTCGAGCAATTCGAGGTTGTCGTGATAATAGAAATTAAATGCTTCATCGAGCGCGATTCCGATTTTTGCCCTGATAGGAGATTGAACCTTGAAAATGTCAGGCTCAGGTCTTGCAAGCGGCCCTGCTGATATGGCGATAGATATGAACGCATCGATATCCACTCCATCTCTTATGAAATTCTTGATCCTGCCGAGGTTCTCCTCAAAATCATTTAGCTTGCGCCTTCCCTCAAGGGCGGGAATAAGACCAAGATGCCGCATCGATATTTTCATTGCGTCGTTGCGCGGGATTTCACCGATGACAGGGGTATCGGTATAAGTCTCGATGGCTTTTTTTGCCTTCTCACCATGGCGCTCGCTTCCGATGTTATTCAGGATTACACCTGCGATGTTCACTTCAGGGTCGAAGGACTTGTATCCGGAAACAAGAGCTGCCGTGCTCCTCGTGATGCTTCTTGCATTTATTACAAGTATGACGGGACATTTTAATAGCTTCGCTATCTGCGCCGTGCTCCCGATATCGCTTGTAGCGGAAAGCCCCTCAAAAAGCCCGCGCACGCCTTCGATGATGGCGATATCCGCGCCTTCGGCTGCATGAGAGAACACCTCCTTGACCGCAGGGTCGGACATAAGGTAGCCGTCGAGGTTTCTTGAATATCGTCCCGTTACCTCTGTATGGTAGCTCGGGTCGATGAAATCAAGACCTACCTTGAAAGGCTGTACATTGTAACCTTTTTCTTTCAAAACCGACATTATGCCGATTGAGATAGTGGTTTTTCCTGCTGAGGAGCGGTCTCCTGCGATGAGGATGCGGGGGATGTCCATTTTATCAATCATATTATTGTACCAATAACACCGCAAAGAGCGCAAAGGTCGCAAAGAATGCCGCTACTACGCTTTGCGTTCTTAGCGTCCTTTGCGGTGATTTGACTACGAAGATTCGCTGGGAACTGAAATTAGTTGATCTGCGTTTATCTGCGTTCATCTATGGTTTAAATTTTAGTCAGCTCTCTCAATCTCTTATCGTCAAGCGGCGCCGGAATCCTGCCTTCACTTCTCGCCATTATGCTCCTTGCAAGCTGGCGATAGACTTCTGCTATTCCTGAATCAGGAGCCTTTTCGATAACAGAAAAACCCTCCCTTTCGCAGGTCTGCACCAGGACATCCTTCGGAATGAAAGCAATCATCTCGCTTCCGATTTCACTGGCGAACTTGCTCACTATATTCTCCTCATTCGGCGCACCGCGGGAATTGCATATCACGCCGTTAAGCGCCATCTCAAGGCGGGAAAGTCCCCTGCAGATGTTGTTTGCAGCATACAGAGGCATGTACTCGCCGGAGGTAAGCACGTAAGCCTCGTTAACCAGCCCTTTCTTCACAGGCGCCACGAATCCTCCGCACACGATGTCGCCGGGAACGTCGTATATCACGAGGTCTGTATCCTCAATCGCCTTTGAGATTTTCTTAAGCAGGCTTATTGCCACAATGATGCCCCTGCCTGCGCAGCCTATTCCCGGCTCAGGACCTCCGATTTCCACACATTTTACCTCCTTGTATCCGTTGAATACTATGTCCTCTTCCTTTATGTCAGCGCCCTGCCTCATCAAATCCATGATCGTGGGAATTCGCTTGCCATGAAGTAGCGTGATGGAAGAATCGCTCTTCGGGTCGCATCCAATTATCGTGACGTGGTATCCTTCATCCGCGCATGCCGCAGCCACATTGGAAGCCGTGCTTGATTTCCCGATGCCGCCCTTGCCGTAGATTGCAATTGCCTTAGGCATCCTTACTCATCTCCCGCAGCGTGGCGCCGAATTCGGATTCCACGATGTGGTTCACACCCAGCGTCTTTGGATGAAGGTCTATCTCGACAACAACATGCTTATGCCCCATCTCTTTCAACGGCACAACCTGCCGCGGTCCGTTCGTGATGGAGAATAATTCCATATTCTTTATATTGTCCATTGGAAACGCATGCGGCACGCCTGTTATTACTGCAAAATCAAAATCAGCATATTTCTCGCCTATTATCCTGCTTGCTGTGTTTCCAGCTATCGGATACTCGTCCAGCCCTCCAATTATGTGGTGGATTTCAAAGCCTTTCTGGGTTAATTCCTCTTTGATTTCCCTAGCATTTCTCCTGTTCTTGGGAAGCCCTACGTTCTCATCGAGGTTCGCCATGTTTATGAGCAGAGAGCCGAACTTTGATGCAGTCTGCGCAACTGCGAGGTTGATATCGGCAAACATGAATGCCGTCTCCTTTTTCGCATTGAGTATATTGAGTCCTTTTTTCCCCTGTTTTATTAGCTCAAGCAGCCTTTCCGCCACCTTGAATTTCAAATCCCCTCTGCTCGGCTCAAGGTATTCCTTGCTCGCTGCCCCGTGGCGTTTCTCTACATTGGTGGCTTCCTTCAGCAGCGCCTTCTGCCTTTCAAATTCCGCCTCGCTTATAATCCCTGCTGCAAGCGCAGATTCAAGTGCAATAACAACCCCTCTCGTATTGTCCCTGTAGCCAGCATGCACCTCGACCTCGATGACAGGCACATCTGGCTGGACACGCGTAACTGCCTCATGCAATTCCTCGCCGATAATCATACTTGCGCACGTTCCCACGATGCCTATCCTCCTCGGCTTGAACCGTTCGATGACCTTTTCAAGGACCTCAACCAATGAATCCTGCCCCCCAAAAACAAATCCCGATTCATCAAGCGATGTGGTGACAACCCTCATCCCATCCTCCTCAAGAAGCCTTGCATGCTTGAAGCTGCATCCGGGAGGCCCGTGCAGTATTACCACATCGGTATCGAGGTCTCTCAGCGTATATAATGCTGCAACAATCGAGCTTGGGCGCGGGTGCATTATGAGTGGTTCTTTTGGTTTTACTGGCATCTTTTTCTCCGGGAAACCCCGTATTTAAATACGGGGT
>DAHXMQ010000200.1 GCA_027371625.1 Candidatus Methanoperedentaceae archaeon
TTCCGCTATCCGCTGCTCAAGAGTATTGTACAGCTCATGGTTGCCGCACGTCAGGCGCGAGCCCCCAGAGCCTGTGCCGTAATATTCCAGTGCCTCCTTCGCTGCTTTTTTTACTTTTGGGTGGGTTGCCAGCCCGAGATAATTGTTGGATGAGAGATGTACGAGTTCTTTTCCGTCTTTTATTATCCTTGGCTCCTGTGCGCTTTCGATGGTGCAGAGGCTTCGATACAATCCCTTCTTTTTCAGCTCCTCAAGCTCGCCTGCAATCCATTCCATCCTCATAGTTTGATGAATCCAATGTTCTCCGTTCTTTTTTGACGGATTCATCAAAGCACGAATCTTGGCATTATCTCGGCAGAGCCGAAGACGCCGTATATGCCGCGCCTGTGGAACTCAAGCCCTGCCTTCATCCATCCAAGCGCAGGTCCTACGACGTTGGCAGCCATCGTGGTCTCATCACCGAGGATGAATTTGTGGCTTGAAATCGCACCGTCAAATGTCCTGCCGGTGAGGGTCATCGTAGTGCTCACGGGCTTTCTTGGATTGCGCGTATCCACGACGCCGCCGACAGTTACTTTCTCCCGCGATACAATCCCAGCCCTCTCAAGAAGCACATCGTCCGCATGCTCCATATTGCGAAGCCGCAGTATTCCCTTTCTCTTATCGAGCTCTTCCTTGATCTCCGCACACGTCATGTTTGCAGCTTTTTCAAGACTGAATCCCTCAAGATGCGCAATATCCTCGCGTATCGTTGCGCGATACGATTCCCAGTTCCCAACGCCCACGCCGAAGTTGATGTCAACGCCTAAAACCTCGTTAAAGGAATTTGCAGCAATCGCAGCCGCACATGTAAGCAAGCCCGGCGTTGCACCAGCGCCCGTAATGTACGTGATTCTGGCAGCCTTTAACCGGGCATCGAGCGCGAAAATCATCTCGACAGCCTGCGAGCGTTTAAGTGCGTCCACCATTACGCCGTTGAAACCGTGCTCTGCAAACCGAAGTGCAACACGGGGAATAAAATCATTTGCAAGGTTCGGAAGGGCAATGAAAATGCCATCAAAACTGTCCGAGTTTTTTATTATTTCTCCTATTGCATCCTCCGTTTTCTCGCCGATATCACCCGGCTTTTTGTTCTCAAGGCTTCGCGGGTCTATGCCGCCAAGGTCGATGAGGCATCCGGTTTTATCCGCTATCGCTACAAGTCTCATCTCCTTCTTGCCTGCAATCATGTTTGCAGCCGCAGTTCCAAGACCGCCTGCTCCCAGGACTGCGATATTTGCTTTATCTACTGCTTTTTCCTTTGTTTTTAATATCTGCTGCTGTTTCATTTTTTAGCTCCTTTATTCCGCCGAACCTGTTGATTAGAATCGGGGTTTTTTCCATTTCATGAATATAATTATCAAGGTCTATGCCATCCACGAAAAAC
>DAHXMQ010000316.1 GCA_027371625.1 Candidatus Methanoperedentaceae archaeon
AACAAGCCATTTGAATTTTTACCAACGCAAATCTAGGCTTTTATCTTCATGTCCTTCCCATTTATATGAGTTTCAAGCCCAAGGTTGTTTTTCATGTAACTATTGACTCCTTCGCTAATATTTCTCAGTAACCTTTCATGCCCTCCCTTTTTCAGGATCCCAAACGCTTGTTATCTTGTAGAGATAATAATTGTTCTTTTGCTTTTATTTTTTGAAAAGCAGAGCTAAAAATCGAGATTAATAGGATTATTTTTCTATATGAAAATTCTTCTTGGCAGAGGTTGGAGAATTAGCGAAGGAGTCAATAGTTACATGAAAAACAACCTTGGGCTTGAAACTCATATAAATGGGAAGGACATGAAGATAAAAGCCTAGATTTGCGTTGGTAAAAATTCAAATGGCTTGTTAAATTTTCAAAATTTTAGAAGATGAAAATCTATATATAGAGGAGCTGCTCATTATCATACGCATTATTATGTATATCTAAATGTGCATTATAATGATAAAAGCTAGAGCGTGAAAAATATGGAATGCAAACACTTAAAGATTAATTGTGTCACCCGCGTCATAAACCAGACATGGGAAGAAATGCGAGCATGCGATTATGGAGTATTCTGCATTTATCAAAATAATCCTTCTACTAATCCTTTGAATAAAACTTTATAAAACTGAATGGCAAGACGAAAAAATCGCCCAAGGCAAAGAAATAAAGAAGACAAAGAGAGCGTAGAAAGCATCATTTATCTTGGCGAATTGACGCATAGAGCCTATCATGATTATGTACATATATATGGATAATCTTATATATGATTATAGTTATTATCATAATGGGCAGGAGCTCTTTTAAATCACTTTATCCTATCCACATTCCCTGCCCGTCTATCCATTATTGAATCATCATGTCAGCCTTGTTTAGATGGTTTCATCAAACTCAGATATTGTTCCGTTAAACCTGTAAATCGGCGATTTTAGTAACTATGTTCGAAGGGACAGTATCTCGAAGGGTTTGAACATTCTTTCAATATCTTTCGAAATATGCGTCCACCTATGTATTTTGGAACTCTTCGATGTGAATTCGACTTCATAAATCTTGGTTGCTTCGTCAATTATATCCTCATAGCTAATGCCGATTTGATATTTCTTATCGACTGTATCAAACTTTAATTGGGATGGTATTAACGTCTCTTTACCTTCTTCTTCAACAACCCTCCCGAGATGTCTTATTACATGTATTCGAGATTGCTTCTTTTCTTTATCCCACGTATGCGGTGGTCAGAAAGAATACGATTTTAAGGATTAAACTCTATACATAGTTAGTAAATTAGCAGAAATTCAGGTTGAAATAAATAGTCTAAGTTTTATATGTTCAGCGCCCCGGAACACGGATACGCACCGTTTAAAAATTATCCGTGAAATCCGTCCGATCCATGTTATCCGTGTGCTTTTGCCTTGATACCAAGCCAAGGTCCGGAATCGAACCGGAATGGAATCGCTCTGCAGGCGATTGCGTAGCCTTTCCGCCACCTTGGCGCAAGCGGCTACATACGCATTATGGTTAATAAGGTTTTTCGCTACGATTTATAAAAAATTATTTTGACATAATTATATTTTTTCTTTGCGCAATACTTATATAGAATTACAAACAATGAGAACGTCCCGTACAAGTGTATTTGTACGCATTACCAAAATGAAATTTTAACGGAGACTAATTTATGGCAGGACAATTAGCAGGACAGCCAATCTTGATTTTAAGAGAAGGCAGTCAGAGAACAAAAGGAAGAGAAGCACAGAACAACAATATAATGGCAGCAAAAGCTGTAGCAGCGGCAGTAAGAACAACCCTCGGACCAAAGGGCATGGATAAGATGCTCGTGGATTCGCTCGGGGATATCGTAATTACAAACGACGGTGCTACCATCCTCAAGGAAATGGACATCGAGCACCCGGCTGCGAAGATGATAGTGGAGGTCGCAAAGACCCAGGACGACGAGGTAGGGGATGGAACAACCACGGCTGCTGTTCTTGCAGGAGAATTCCTGAAGAATGCCGAGGATCTTCTTGAGCAGAACGTCCATCCCACGGTTATCGCAAGCGGGTACAGGCTTGCATCAATAAAAGCCAAGGAAATACTTCAAACCCTTGCGATGAATGTGGATGTAAATCACAAGGAACTATTACTCAAGATTGCAGCCACAGCAATCACAGGAAAAGGTGCAGAGGCGCACAAGGATGTTTTTGCAAACCTTGCGGTAAATGCTGTACTGGCAGTGGCGAATAAAGAGAATGGCAAATATACCGTCGATGTCGAGGACGTAAAAGTGGAGAAAAAAGTGGGCAGCAGTATCGAAGCCTCTGAACTTATCGAGGGCATGGTAATAGATAAGGAAA
>DAHXMQ010000322.1 GCA_027371625.1 Candidatus Methanoperedentaceae archaeon
ACCATCACGAACTGCCCCGGTACCAATTCAAAACTTGTATCGAAGAAAACAGTCTTTATCGTCGGCGTCTCATCTACGACTTTTGTAACCACGACATCAACAGGTCTCATACTTCATGCGCCATTCCGTATATATCGTTAAGAGTCCATTCCTTTTCCTCAAGAAATGCTTCCATGCAGGAGGAAATCTCATTGAAAATATTGATATTATTCCCGACAGCAGAGCCTATCTCAACTGCCTTTGCGCCTGCCATAACGAACTCGATAACATCCCTGAAATCGGAAATGCCGCCCACGCCTATTACTGGTATATCGAGGGTCTTGAAGAGGTCATAGACGCATTTTATTGCAACGGGTTTTATGGCGCAACCTGAAAGCCCGCCAAACTTGTTGCCGAGAATTGGATAGCCGCTTTCGACATCAATTGCCATCCCCCGGACAGTGTTAATTGCCACAACGGCATCTGCTCCCCCCTGCTGCGCTGCAAGCCCGATTCCTGTTATGTCGGTAACATTTGGCGTAAGCTTCACCCACACAGGAACCTCAACAGCGCTTTTGACCGCTTTTGTAATTTCCTCGACAAGAACAGGGTCTGTGCCGACCTCGGTTCCATAGCCGTGGGCGTGCGGGCAACTGACGTTTAGTTCAAAGGCATCTGGGCAAAGCCCACAGGCTACTTCCACGAATTCATCAGGCTCGCCGCCGAATATGCTTGCAATCACAGGCGTACCTGCTTCTTTTGCAATGTCGATTTCCTCCTGGAAATCTTTGTAAGAGGGATTTGGAAGACCCATGGCATTCAGGTAGCCGCAGTCCACCTCTACCATTGTCGGGTTCGGATGACCGGGCTTTGGCGCAGCCCCGACAGACTTTGTGACAACTGCACCTGCTCCGCTTTCGGCTACCCGTTTAAGTGAGCCGCCGGTTGTTCCCATGATGCCTGCGGCAAGCATGAGTGGGTTTTTGAGTTTCAAGCCTGTTAGGGTAAGTGAGAGCATCAAGGTAGCAATGTCTGGTATGTACTTAGCTTTTTTTATCGTTTCACAGCGACCGAGGCGAACATACCCATACAATATCTCTCGATTTTCAACACCTCAAAACCCGATTTTCTCAAAGCGTCCGACACCACATCCCATGAAAATGTGCTGACTGCCCCTCCTATTATGACATCGAACCGTGGAATAACACTTGCCTTGAAATCAAGATCCACTATCATAAAAACCCCTCCTAGCCTTAACACCCGAGCCGCCTCAGTGATTGCTTTTTTATAACCCGGCACATGATGGAGAACCGTTATCGACACAACGGCATCGAAACTGCTATCCTGAAAATTCAGGCTGACTGCATCTCCCCATTCCACCCGTATCCTGTCCTGAAGACCAGTTTTCTGCACATTCTTTACAGCTTCCACGACCATATCATGCTCGTAATCGATGGCTACAAACTTTGAATCTTTTAATTTCCCGGCGAGAAAAATAGCCCCAAGCCCCTGTCCCGTACCTATCTCAAGAATATATGGCGAAGGAGGAAAATATGGTATGAAAGCGGGGAAGAGTCTATTCGCCATCCATTTCCAGATATAGGCATGCAGACGGGATTTACAGTAGAGCTTTTCTGTAGCCGATATCATGGTTTCTGATAATGATAATACAAAGCTATCGCCACAACAAGTGTCATGAAACTTACAGCATTGGCTGCAATGATGATGATATCACTGCGATAAATTCCATACAAAGTCCAGAGCGCCACGCCTGCGCTGAACTGGAACAATGTAACGAGGCTTACGTCGTTCACCGATTTCATTTTATACATTTTCAATATCTGGGGCACGAACCCGAACGTTGTAAGCAGCGCCGCGACGACTCCTATTATAAACCATTCCATACTTTTTCTCTATTTATTAACAAGCAGATTCATAAGGCTGTGCCCTTCCACGGCTCCAAAAACACCCTCTTTCGCTGCAAACTCATCAAACTTGTCCACATAGTCAGCGCTTTCCGTGGAAGAATATATCGCAAAAGGAACCGGTTCTCCTGTATGTGTTCTCACGGAAATGGGGGTGAAATGGTCGGGCAACACCATAATCTTGTAGTCCCCGGCAAGTTCGTTGAGCACACCCCCGACCACTTTATCATCAAAATCCTCAATCGCCTTTATCTTGGCTTCTATATTTCCCATATGCCCTGCTTCATCAGGCGCCTCCACATGCACAAGCACAAAATCATGGTCTTTTAATGAACGAAGCGCGTATGCAGCTTTACCTGAAAAATTGGTATCAAGGTATCCCGTAGCTCCCGGAACATCGATGATATCAAGACCTGCT
>DAHXMQ010000048.1 GCA_027371625.1 Candidatus Methanoperedentaceae archaeon
AATAAGTCTTTTTAAAAAAAAGGATTTGATGCAGGAAGCAGAGGATTACAAACGTTCGGGTAAATACGACCGTGCCCTTGAAGCTTACGGGAAAATTCTGAACCTTGAACCAGCGAACCTGAAAGCGTGGTATGACAAGGCATCCATACACCTTACGCTTGAACAATACCTCCCTGCTCTCGATGCCTACGGAAAGATTCTGGAACTTGACCCCATGAATTTAAAAGCATGGAATGAAAAAGGTTTCATACTGCTCAATCTCGGGAGACTGGATGAAGCGCTTGTGGCTTATGATAAAGTGCTGGAATACGAACCCGACAATAAAAAATTACTGAATGAAAAGGCAATGATATTGAGGGAACTGAAAAGGGATGAGCAGGCTCTCAAGGTATATGACACGTTACTTTCCATAGAACCGAATAACTCAAAAATATGGTTTGAGAAGGGAGCCATCCTTTCCGAGCTGGGGAAGGATGCAGCCTCAGCGTTCGAGAAAGTGCTTGAACTCGACCCGAGTCATGCAGGAGCCTTGGCACGTAAGGGATTAATCATAGGCATGAAGAGGCAGTATGCAGAAGGTTTTGATCTGCTTGATAAGGCAATCAAGATCGACCCTGCAAACTGGAATGCATGGTACGGGAAAGGAAAGGTCTGGGGGCTCAAGGGTTCTGACCTTGCGGCTCTTGATCGGCATTACGATGGTATGAAAGCATACGATACCGCGCTCAAGGCATATGAAAAAGCCATCGAGTTAAATCCAAAAAATTCGATTTTGTGGTTTGAAAAAGGTATTATTCTCAAGGAACTTGGCAAGAAAAATGAGGCAATGAAGGCTTTTGATATGTCTATCGAGATCGATCCAAACAATACAAAGGCATGGTATGAAAAAGGATTGACGCTCAAGGAGCTTGGAAATGAGGATGAGGCTATGAATCATTTTAAGAAGGTTCTTGAATTAGACCCCTCGCATACCCTTGCGCGCCACAAGCTAAAGCAATTGTAAAACCAGAAAAGTCGCTGCGGCATGGGACAAATCCTAAAAGGGACTATAATATACGGGGATGAATTCGAGCCTGTTGATGGTTATATTACGATAGACAACGGCATAATTAAAAACGTTGAAGAAAGCAGAGTTCGCACCGATACCATAATCGCTCCCTGTTTTGTGAATGCGCACACGCACATAGGCGATTCTGTGATCAAGGACCCGCCTTATCTGCCGCTGGCTGAGCTTGTGCAGCCTCCACACGGAGTAAAGCACAGGATTCTGGAAAAAACCCCGTCGAATGAACTTGTCACATCAATGAAAGCAAGTATCGCCGATATGGTAAAAACAGGCACGTGCGCTTTTGCAGACTTTCGAGAAGGTGGGGTTTCCGGTGTTGCTGCACTCAATTCTGCACTCGAATCCAGCAATAAAATAAAAGCAAAGATATTCGGAAGACCCAAAGATAAGGAGATGGATTATCTTCCGCTTTGCGATGGAACAGGATTGAGCAGTACTAATGATATTGATATCGAAATTGTAAGAGATTTCGTAAGAAAGACGAGGGAACAAGGAAAACAATTTGCCATCCATGCAGGGGAGCGGGATTCATCCGACATATCCAACGCACTTTCACTTTCGCCTGATTTCCTGGTTCATCTGACACACGCAGAAAAAAAGGACATAAAGGCAATCGCAGAAGCCAATATTCCCGTGGTGGTATGCCTGCGCTCAAATCTCATTACAGGGTCAGGGCTTCCTCCCATTAAAAAAATGCTCGATGAAGGTACTCTTGTTGCAGCCGGAACCGATAATGTTATGCTGAATTCCTTGAATATGTTCTCTGAGATGGAATTTCTTGCAAAGATAGCTCTTTTTGATGACAGACAAGTATTTAAGCTGTGCACGCTAAATGGGGCAAAAGTGTTAGGTATAGAAAAAGAATTAGGCTCCATAAAAAAGGGGAAAAAAGCAAGATTGATGATTCTGACAAAAAAATCCAATAATATGCAGGGTATAATAAATCCGTTGAGCAGTTTAGTTCGCCGGGCAAGACCGGATGATATGATTGAAATAATCTAAGGAGGAATATGCCAAGCAAATTGTATAAAAAAATATTGATTGCCACGGACGGTTCGGAATATACAAAAAACTCGGTTGATTATGGAGTAGAACTGGCAAAGACTACAGGGGCAAAACTGCATGCCATTTATGTGGTTGATACCGCGGCTTTTGCCTCGATCCCGATGGATGCAGCTTGGGAAAGCATGTATGAGCTTTTAAGGCAGGAAGGCGACGAAGCCACCAAGTATGTGGCTGAAAAAGCGGAAGCCGAGGGTCTGGAGGTAGAAAGGAATACGGTTGAAGGGCATCCTGCCGATGAGATAATAAAATACGCCGAGAAGAACGCGATCTCCCTTATAGTAATGGGGACGTTGGGAAAAAGCGGGCTTGACAGATTCCTTCTGGGCAGTGTGGCTGAAAAGGTGGTGCGCACATCGAAAATACCTGTACTTGTGGTCCGGGGTAAAAAATAAAAACTATAAAACGGGAGAAAAAAATGGCTGATACTCCAGAAAGCATCACAGTCGAAGAAGTGATGGTCAGGGATGTTGCTTCTGCTGAATTGCCCGGATCCAGAGATGAAGTCCTTGAGATATTAAAGACCAAACATATCTCAGGAGTTCCGATTGTAAAAAACAATGAACTGGTCGGGATTGTAACCCGTACAGACCTGTTAAAGAACCCCGAAGAAGAACAAATAGCGATACTCATGACCAGGAATCCTATCACGATCACACCTGATAGCTCCATCGTTGAAGCTGCGCGTTTGATTTTGAAAAACAATATCAGGCGGCTTCCAGTGGTTGAGGATCATTCCCTTGCAGGTCTTATAACAATAGCTGATATAGTGGGAGCTATTGCGAGGTTGAATATCAAAACCCCTATCAGTGAATACATTGGAAACAATGTGATTTCTGTCTGGAGCGAAACTCCTCTTTCAGTTGTTGGCGCGATAATGGAATTAGCGGATGTGAAAGCAGTTCCCATTCTGGATACGGCTCTCATGCTGGTTGGAGTGGCGGCTGATAAGGATCTTATCAGTGCGAGCATAATCGAGGACAAGACCGAGATGACGGATATGTCCGCTGGCTCGGATGATGATGCATGGACATGGGAATCCCTGCGTGATACGATGAGCCTGTATTACAGCGTCTCTAAAATCCAGCTCCCGGATTCGCCTGTAAAGGAGATTGTAAGGCTCACAGGTGAGCCGGAAACGGCAGCGTTAAGCTCTGAGGTCAGCGACTGCGCCAGGAAGATGAGGCGCAACAAGATCGACCAGTTGCCTGTAATAAGCAGTACAAGAAAACTTCTGGGCTTGTTGCGAGATAAGGATTTGCTGAAGGCTATAGTGTAGGATTTTGTCAGCCTGCGCGTGCATCTGATGGGCTATTTAAAGAAATGAGCGGGCTTCCTGAGCCTATGGAGAGATTCGGGTCTGCGTTCTGCACTTGGTTGCACATTGCCTATTGCTGGTGAAAAATCAAATAAAAGATGACCTATTAACTAAAAAACGGCGGAGTTAAGGTTTAAAACATATCAGTGCAATTTATCAATGCATTTGCAGGAGAAATCATCATCGCAGATAATATTATTGGAATCGGTCTTTATTACACCAAGACTCCAGGAATAGGCGGGGTCATACGCCAGCAGCCAGAGGACTTTATAGTCGAAGAACTCACGAACAGAATCGAGACTGCAAATGGGAAATACCTGATTGTAGAACTCACAAAAAAAAACTGGGATATTCATCATCTTGTGCGCGACCTTGCTAGAATACTGCGGATAAGCCAGAATAGGTTCGGCTGGGCAGGTACAAAGGACAGGCGTGCCATTACGAAGCAGAAAATAAGCATTTACGAGATAAGCGAAGAAGACCTTGCGAAAGTTCGCCTGCGGGATGTGGAGCTTGTGGTAATCGGGCGCTCGAATAAGAAGATAAGCCTTGGAGACCTC
>DAHXMQ010000337.1 GCA_027371625.1 Candidatus Methanoperedentaceae archaeon
ATTCTTGCTGTAAAAGGACAGAGGATCGAGATGCTCGGGGAAACCGAATGAAAAACTTTAAGAAAGTTTTATCAAAAACTTATGATGCTTCGGAGTAAAAAAGAAATCACCAAATTCCAGATACTTGTTGAAATTGCCGCACACCAGCCCGATGTCATGCAGAAAGAAATTGCAGATAAGATCGGCATAACGCCACAGGCTGTGTCAGAATATATCAAGGAACTTGTTTCTGATAGTTTCTTGTACTCGGATGGACGCGTGAGATACCGTGTCACCAAGAAGGGGGTGGAATGGGTGCTCGAGCGGGCACAGGAGTTAAAAAAATACGCGCGGTTCGTGATGGAAGATGTCGTGAGCCATGTATCTGTTGCAACGGCTATAGCTACGGAAAGACTGGATAAAGAGCAGAAAGTTTCGCTCTGGATGGAGAATGGCTTGCTGTATGCAGGCAGAGGAGAAGGTGATGTGGCTGGTATTACTTTGTCAGACGCCATGGAGGGAGAAGAAGTGGGTGTGACTGATTTGAAAGGGATGATAAGTCTGCCCGAGGTTAATATAACCATCTGCAAAATACCGAGGGTTGAAAGGGGGGGCTCTCGAAACGTGGATTACGACATGTTGAAAAAACATTCGCAGGGGAAGCCTTATATCGCGGCACTCGGAGTCGAGGCTCTTATTTCCCTTCGTAAAATAAATATTGCCCCCAACATTCTCTTTGGGGCGAAGGAATCCGTTGTGGAGGCAGCTTTTCATGGTCTCTCCTCGCTTGTGGTTTCTGTGGATGAGGAAATACCGTCGCTGCTTAACAGGCTTGAGTCCGAAGGACTGAACTACGAGGTTGTGGATGTGAGTAAATAGCTATCACAGTTTTTTATCATCAAGAATCCCCCTACAAAATTAGGGAATTTTAAATTTACGCCTTCACAAGAGCCTTTGGTGAGCGCTTAATCTTCCGCCGCTTTGCCCCTGAGGAAGTGTACCGCTGCGCAGGTCCCGGCTTTTTATAGGCAAGCTCGGCTTCGGGCACCATTATGACATTTCCCTTTCTGCCTTTTACCCTGCCCCATTTTGTCGTGCCTGTTTTTCCCATGTGATTATCCTCCAGTGAATTTAGCTTCACAATAATTCCATTTACTCATATACCTTTCCCCTTTTGCGTATCATGTACATCTGCACTTTCTTAGCCCGAGCCTGATGCAGAACGCGCTCAAGCCCTTCCCTTTCAAGATGCTCAATCTTGAGGTACCCCCTGTCCTCGGCGTCCTGGAAA
>DAHXMQ010000352.1 GCA_027371625.1 Candidatus Methanoperedentaceae archaeon
ACAAGATTTTTATCATTATAATCCTGCTAAACTACCCACTCCCGCAGAATGGGTAACAATTAGGCGTCTCCGAGTAAAAGATGCTGTTAATAATTTCTACGACCTGACCCGCTATATCTTCTGCTCTTTTCCCATCTTTGCTTTTTGTGGCGATGAAAGCTTTAAAAACAGCATTTGCTATCTTTGACTTATCAAATTCCACTATTCTTCCATCTCTTTTGCGGATTTCTTGTATCGTGGTATCAGCCCCCGTATCTATTTTTTATTTGCCGTTCCAAGGCTTAATTATATGTATGATAATTTATAACGCTGTATATTAAAAACTTTGGTTTGAACGTTTGAGAACCTTCCAATCAAAGCGAAAACGGAGAGCTTTGTCTGATAAGTAGCTTCTGTCCGAAAAGTCCGTGATTTGTCCGAAAAGTATTTTTTACATTACTCATAACAATATTGAAAAGTTGTCGTGGGATGGCTTCTGGCTATTAGCTGTCCTGGGATTCAGTAGTGTTAAGAAACTTATTTAAATTGTCTATTTTTTCTTCAAATCTAAATTTCGAACCTGCAACATATTCATAGTTTAGTTCAATGGCTATCCATCTTCGATTTAACCTTTCACAGGCTTCTCCTGTAACATTAGAACCTGCAAATGGGTCTAAGATTATATCATCTTCCTTCGTGAGAAATCTAATAAAGAAATCGGGTAAGTCTATAGGAAAACGAGCAGGATGGGGTTTTATTCCTTCTTCTTTGCATTTTTTCAAATAATAACTAAGGCTTTCTGTATTTGCAAACTCTAATAAATTTGGAGGTATAGCCCCACCGTTATCTTTTTGAAATTTCGTGCTAATATTATGCCCAGATGGACGATGATTAGGCGTATAGCCATTAATCAAAAGTTGTTTCATACTTTCGCTGTACGGTTTTGGGACTCTTCTATTATCTGCATCTACAAAGGGGTCGAGAACCAGCCACCAAACATTATTAACAGCATCTTTTACTCGGAGACGCCTAATTGTTACCCATTCTGCGGGAGTGGGTAGTTTAGCAGGATTATAATGATAAAAATCTTGTGCAAGATAAAAACCACTTTCACAAAGTCTTGTTAATAAATTAAACTGGTATGTAGATTTAACTGGTAAACCCTTAATCCACGAACCTCCAATGTCAATTACTAAACTTCCGTCAGGTTCGAGAATCTGCTTAAAATATGGAACAAACTTCATAAACCAATCCACATATTCTTCAGCATCCTCATTTCCATATTCTTTTTTCTTAATTAAAGCAAACGGTGGAGAAGTAACAATGAGCTTTGCTTTAACACCCTGATTAATTAGATATGGAAGAACCCCCAAAGAATCCCCACAATACATACTTCCTAAATCAGTTTTGTATGATGGTGTGAATACACTTCGGTTATCTGGGTATATGTTTTCAATTTCACCCACTGCCTGCGCCTCTTTTCTTTCAGCAACCATACCAATCGCAAAATTTCCTTTAAGTTTCATGGCATTAGATGCCTGAGAATTTAATATCTCAATTAGTGCCAAATTATTTTTTATAATTTCATCAAGATGTTTTCCTTCAATTATTATGATATTTAGATTACTGCTGGCTACAATTCGATTTTTAAAGGTCATAGCACCATCAGTGGCTTTACCAGTACCGACAACTAGAATTACATTAGATAGCGTAACATTACTCATGCCAACTTCTTTTGCAACCGCTTCCAGAGTAATATCAGAGGCTTTACATTGAACCTGCCAACGTGAATATATAAGTCGAGCAGAATGAAGCATCGCATCAATTTCGCCTCCAGCTGCTATTTCTTCGTCCGTCGCTCTCCAGTTCATAAACTCCAAGTCTAACATTTGACATAAACGAATCGCCAGTAACTCTAATGATTGTCCTCTTTTTTGAACGTCTTTTTTCTGTCGGACATCACTAACAATTTGCTCTAAAGATTTACTTCTTATGTCTCTTATATCACTGAATCCTGCTGCGCTGTATAGTGAATTTAATATTGAGTCAGCGACTTCTTTGATAAACTTGTTTGTCGGTTTAACATCCGCAGGTTTTCCCCCACGCCCTTCTGGAGTCGTATCATCTTTTTTTCCCTTTTTTCTAACTTCAATAAACCCTTGCTCCTGAAGAGGTTTTAAAACTGTTAAGGGAATTTCTTTCCAATTAAACTTTATTTCACCCGAAAACAATGCCTCTGCATGTTTACATACATCATTATATGGTATCCAATCTGTTACATTCAATGCTACCATCGCTCTTAGAAATGAGATTTGATTATGCGTTAATGATTTTAATGCTTCAATCGTCTCAGCTTTTGTTCCCATCAACTGTTCATATACACGATAATTTATATCATAACCGTCTAATAATTGTGATTGCTGAAGCCAATTTAATATTCCAGATAAATCACTTGAATTTTTACTAACTTGAAAACCTCTCTTACATAACTCATCAGGCAAAGATTTTAAGTCGATTTTTAAACCAGCACCTCTCATTTCTTTTAAAGTCTCAACAACTGCAATGCCATTCATGTCGAATAAAATATGCTTCGCTAATAATTCATGGCTTTTTTCAGCATCATCATACGAATCTACCAGTTGCTTACCAAATGTTGTTAAATTGCAATCAGTAGTAATAATTCCATAATTCTTCAATGAAATTATTGTATTCCTTGCAAGTTTTTCAGGGTTTACTTTATCTTTAAAAAATGCATCTGCGATAGCTTTTTTCAGTTCGGAATCCCTGCCAGCATAACTATTTAAAAGTGCTAATAACTCTTTAAGCGGGGTTTGTGAAGGAGAAAATTGTTGAGTGTATGTTATTCTTAACACATTGGTATATATCATTATCACCATCTCTTATATATTTTTATTAATTGAATCCTAAAACCATAAAGTATATTTAATTTTGGATAGCGTGCTCAGTGATTTATTAAGCTTAATCAAGGTTTTTTTAAAATCAAAGCAATTAGGGCAGCTAAAATAAATCCCAATAACCATTTCATCCATCTTGTATCGGACTGTAAACCCCTCATAACCCCTACGACCTCATATAATGTAACTCCCTTTGCTCCAACAATAAATTCTATATTTTCTGATGGGAAATCCGTTTGATTTTGATATGAACCTTCATATTTTCTCTCAGATTGTACTCCTAATCTTGAAAATTCGATTGAGCAAAAAGGTTCGCCATATTTTAAAATTACCGTTCTCGGTCCAGTATTAAAAAGCGATACAACCAAATTTCCTCTAAATGTTGGGTCAATCTGAGGACCTGCAAATAGGATTAATCCCTTTCTGGTAAAATAAGACCTTAATCCAAATCTCGCACTAATGGCATTGGATAACTCTAACCTTTCGTATGTTAGCAGTTCAACAAATTCACCCGTACCGATTTGTAATATTCGCTCGACTTCTAAGTTCAGGATAGGGGGCTGTCCGTCTTTTATACTCTTCAATGCTCTTCTCCCAACCCTTAAATCATAAGAGGCTGGGGCTAACAAGTTATCCTGAAAATCCTCAATAAGCAACTCTTTATTTTTTATTGCTTCTTTGATTTCTGTATCTGACATTACAGACATTTTATACTCAAATATTTATTATGTTCTTCTTGAGTTATATAATTACCCACCGATTCACCAACCGCCATTTCACCAAAATTTCTTTACAAATCCCACCGAAGATTCACAAGGTACCTATGTCCGAAAAGTATCCGTAGTGTCCGAGAAGTCAGCCTTTTAGGACACTATTCGGACAAGCGAAAACGGAGCAAAAGTATAAAAGGGCGCCCACCATTATTAGCGACCAATAACTTTTAAGCAGTAAATTAATCTATACTTTTATAAAGTTGTGCTTATAGCTCTTAATTGTTCTAATATATAAATTAAAGAGGTTAATAGGAAACAGCATCACGCTTTTTCAAAAAATAATATGGAAAGTTTTAAAGATCTGGGCATCAGTGAGCCCGTTTTGAAATCAATAAATGATGAGAAATTCGAAAATCCCAGTGAGATACAGGAAAAATCCATCCCTTTGATACTCGCAGGGAGAGACGTTATAGCCGGGTCTGCGACAGGTTCAGGAAAGACGCTTGCATTCGCTTCCGGTATTATACAGGGTTCTGAGCGGGGAAAAGGCATTCAGGCTCTGGTACTGGTTCCCACAAGAGAACTGGCAGAACAGGTCGCAAAGGCTCTGGCGAAATTCTCAAAGTACAAACCTTTAGGGATAATCGCTATCTACGGGGGTGTAGGGATAAATCCACAAATCCTGGGATTGCGGACTGCAGATGTAGTGGTGGGAACACCCGGCAGGATACTTGACCATATCGCACGAAATTCCATCAGATTGGGCAAGTTGAAAACCCTTGTGCTTGATGAAGCAGACCGGATGTTCGATATGGGATTCAAGGATGACGTGGAGAGAATAATCAGGAAATGCCCGGCTGAAAGGCAGACTCTTCTTTTCTCTGCAACTATTTCAAAAGATGTGGTCAGGCTTGCCCAGAGGCACATGAAAAAACCGCTTCAGGTTTCGGTTGATTCCTATGTTGACCCGAAAAAACTTGTCCAGACTTATTATGAAGTTGGTGATGAGATGAAGTTTTCATTGCTTGTACACCTGCTGAAGCATGAGAACTCTGACCTTGTGATGGTTTTCTGCAATACCAAGAGAAATACTGACAAGGTTGCAAAGAACCTGCGGTTTTCAGGTATAGCCGCCCAGGCCATTCATGGCGGATTGCCACAGGGTAAAAGGAACAATGTCATGGATAGATTCCATTCCGGGAAATCCTGTGTCCTTGTATGCACGGATGTGGCTGCAAGGGGGCTTGATATCGAGGGTGTTTCCCATGTTTATAATTACGATATTCCCCGTGAGAGCAAACAGTATATCCACAGGATAGGAAGGACTGCAAGAGCAGGGGCGGAAGGGAAGGCGATAAATATCCTTTCCAGGAATGATTACGATAATTTCTCAGCCGTATTGAAGGAAAATGATGTGGATATAAGGGAAGAGACATTGCCTGCCTTTGAGAGGGTCGCTATTAGACTGCCTGAACGAAGGATGAGTAAGCCTGAGGTGAATAAGCCTGCTGTTAGAAGAGGACAGCAGCGTAACAGGCGCAGACGGTTGTATTAGGCAAGGTGCGCCTTGCGAAGTGGCATTATCTTTTATCTTCACTTTTTTTTGATTGGCAATAATACCAAAAGCAAATCATTGATTTCCATGTTCTGATCCTTGCCTCCATAATGTCTTCGCAATTCAATATAAGAATTGTAAAGCCCAGCACTACTCCCCCGGATAAAGCGGCGACAGCGCCCTCAATCTCGCAACAACCTTCGGCACACACTCAAGAACATAATCAACATCCTCTTCATTATTGCCTCTCCCAAGCGTAAGCACAAGCGAGCCATGCGCCTCCTCATGCCTCAGTCCCATTGCAATGAGCACATGCGAGGGCTCAAGCGTCTTTGAGGAGCAGGCGGAGCCCGTGCTTGCAGTAATCCCCATCTCATTGAGCTGGAGTATTATGCTCTCGCCTTCTATGAAGCTGAACCTGAAGCTTGCATTGTTGGGAAGCCTCTTTGTCCTGCTGCCTGTGAGATATGTATATTTCATTTTAAGAATATTGTCTATCAGCCTGTCCCGCATCCTGATAAGCCGTGCGCCTTCGGGAAGCAGCTCCGCTTGAGCAATTTCCGAGGCTTTCCCCATACCAACAATGCCAGGAATATTCTCAGAGCCGCTTCTCATACCAGACTCCTGCCCTCCTCCGAGCATGGAAGGCATTATTCTTACGCCCTGTCTGATATAGAGCGCCCCAACCCCTTTCGGACCGTACATATCATTGGAAGAGATGGTGAGAAGGTCGATATGTTCATCCTCGGCATTGACAGGCACCTTACCGACTGCTGCCGTCCCATCCACGTGGAAAAGTATCTTGCTATCCGATGCGATCTCGCCTATTTCCCTTATCGGCTGCACCGTTCCCACTTCGCCATTTGCGTACATCACCGAAATGAGAATTGTTTTCTCCGTTATCGCATTTTTTATCTGTTCTGCGTTCACCAGCCCGTCTTTATCCACAGGAATATGCGTGACCTCAAACCCACTCCTCTGCAAATCTTTCAGAGGATTCATCACAGACATGTGCTCGACTGAAGTTGTTATGATATGATTACCTTTGTCCTTATACCGCATTGCAGCGCCACGCAGGGCAAGGTTATTGGATTCTGTGGCGCAGGAAGTGAATATAATGCTTTTTGAACTCTGCGCGCCGATCAGGCTTGCAACTTCTGAGCGGGCAGCTTCAAGTTCTCTTTTGGCTTTCCTGCCGTTCGAATGGAGCGAGGAAGGGTTGCCGATATCCTTACCAAAATACGGCATCATGGCTTCAAGCACCCTCGAATCGACAGGCGATGCCGAGCCGTTATCCATGTAAACCTGTCTCATTTTATCCTTACCCTGCTGTCTATGACCGATATGCACTGCTGCAATTCATGCCTTTTTAATTCAACATCTTGTTTAAGTGATGCAAGATGCTCTTTTGATATTCCAAGTTCTTTTTCAAGGGCAGTAAGTTTCTCATGTAGCTCCGCAATTACCTTCGTCAGACATGTTTCTTCGTTGGCTACGTTCAATCTTGCCATCTCATCTTTTTTCCTTTCTATATCCGTAACAAGCGCCTTATATTCATCCTTGTATAATCCGATGGATGATATTACATGCTCTGTCTGTTCAAGGATTTTACTGGTTTTGTCAGGCGCAAGGTTGAGTACTCCGCTTCCAACTATTTTTTGGAATTCAACAAAGAAATCAGGATATACTTTAACAGGGTCTGATAGGCAAAAATTTAACCCCTCTTTGTGCTGCGGTTTTAGTGTATAACGCCCGCTGTCGCTTAACTGCTTGAGCCTCCCAAGGGCTTTGCTCAGAGGCGAGATAAGCCCCCTGATTTCGGATTCTTTTCTTCTTGCATTTTCTTCAATCGACGCAAGTTCATTCCTTAAATTTACATACTGTTTCCAGTGTTCATTTTCTTTGAGATTGACAAGAGTTTTTTGTTTCTCTTCGAGATCATTTTTCAAAATGGCAATCTTTTCCTGTTTTTCTTTTATTTCTTTTTC
>DAHXMQ010000205.1 GCA_027371625.1 Candidatus Methanoperedentaceae archaeon
ATCTTGGTTTTCTTGGCTTATTGGGCTTGCTCGGCTTGATTACAGGAAATTCCGGGCTCTATGGATTCTTTGGAGCTTTTGGATTCTTTGGCGCCTTGGGCGGAAGGGGCGGTGATGAGAGGATTGAAAGAAACACGAACCGGGCGTGCCGAAATGCTTTTGTCTTCAGCGTGGTAACATCATCCATCTCCTTAGCATACGCTGGAACTTTCAAAGTGGTTGAGGACTACCTGTTGCTATTCGTTCCTCCTTTTGTTGGAAGCATCTTGTTGTTTGCTTCATCGTACATATACTATGACAAGAAAGGGGACGAACTGCAATAGTAGAAATGAAAACACGAATTAAAGAACTGCGGGCAAGATACGATTTAACCCAGGAAGAACTTGCTGAAAAAGTAGGCGTAAGGAGAGAAACGATTGTTTTTCTGGAAAAGGGAAAATATAACCCCTCGTTGAAACTTGCACACGATGTAGCCAAGGTATTGAACTCTAAAATCGAGGAAGTCTTTATTTTCGAGGAGCAGTGAATGAAAGAAAGCGATACCGTGCTTGATACGATCAAAAAGCGCCGCAGCGTCAGGCGATTTGACGGCACGAAGATCTCAGACGAATACATGGAGCAGGTACTTGAGGCTGCGAGATGGGCTCCCTCAGGCGCAAATGCCCAGCCGTGGCGGTTTATCGTTGTAACGGAAAAAGAAAAACTCAAATCAATAGCAGAGCGATGCTATTATAAGGCATTCAAGTCGAGGCATGTGGGAGAAGCAGGCGCAGTCGTGGTCATCTGCGCCGATCCTGATGCCGGGAGCCAGACCTACCAGCTTGATGCCGCGATAGCAGGAACAAACATGACCCTGACGGCAACCTCTCTCGGCATCGGTTCATGCTGGATAGGTGCATTCGAAGAGCAGAGTCTGAAAAACATGCTGAATATTCCAGAGAAGCTGAAGCTTATTGCTTTAATCGCCTTTGGATACGAGGTTGGAAAGGCTTCGGTTCCTCCGAGGCTCCCGCTTTCCAGTATCGTCCATCGCGAGACCTACGATGGTACAAATGAGCCAAATATTGTTATGAAAAATAGGTATTCGGGACCTTTTTCAGTGATTGGAAAGCTGCTGCGCGTGCTGTTCAACAGACGCTAAGTAATATACTCATATCGACTCCACCCTCACCTCCATCCATTGCTCTCCGAAAAGATATTGTAGCATTTCGACAATACTGCATCTCGAACCAACTTCTATCTCGACCGAAATCTCGCCATTTTCCTGCTTCAACACTGCATAGTTCAAAAGCTTCTTTTTCCTGTCCTTTGCAGCTACTTCAAGTCTAACAAAACCATTTGATTTACTTATCTCAAACCCCATGCCGTTGTGAAGCAAGAAACCCTGCAATCTGTTCTGGAAGCTGTACCTGCCCGCATCCTTCCATTGCGATGATATACGAAAATTAGTACCGATTTCCTTCCCGGAAATACCTGAAATGCTCAAAAGTGAAGTCTCTATTTTGTTGTCTTTTAGAAATTCAAGAAAAACCTCCGAACCTCCCTGGAATTCAAAATCGTACATGAATTGCCCGAAAAGGAAGCCGTATCCTTTCGAGGCTGGCATGTTCGCCACCTGCCTGCATGAGAGATAATCCTTAACAAGAGACGGTATTTGTTCGAGAATCGCCCTGCCTATGAAGACGCACTTTGCTTCAGGCGTCAGGAACCTGCCTTCTTCTTTTATTGTAACGACTACCTTCACGACTTCCGGCTTTTTCTTTCTCTCCGCGCTCATCCTGAGTTTTTTTACGTCCTCATCGCAAATTTCGGGCAGTGTTGATAGGCTGCGGTCATCGCACCCTCCGCATCCGATGCATTCTCCCTTTCCTTCAAAACAGTATCCGCTGTCATTGAAATTCCTGGCTTCGTTGTACATCTTCCAGAGAAAGGACTTATCAGGAGTTCCTTTCACCATCTCGAGCGGAAAAACATAATTTTCGGATTTGGAGCCGTATAATTCATCGCCAGATGCCGCCCTCAGGGATGAAATAAGCGCTTCCTTATCCCCGATTATATGTTCCCCGTCAAAGTATCCTCCTGATTTTGCAAAACCTGAGATAACATCAAAACATTCAAAACCGCCAAGCGCGATGTGCTGCGAGATAAGGAATTCCGCCATTTCCTGCGCCATCCTGAACTCCAAGCCGTTGGTTTCGCAATCCCTTTTCAGGTCGCCTTTTATCTTTTTAAAGCTTGCCGGGTCTTTTATAACTGGACTGAACTGCATCGGAGTAAAAGGAAGGCTAACAAGAGGGCTGAAACTCATGATAGTCCTTGCACCTCTCCTCATCCGCTTGAGTTTCATTATAAACTCCTTGAATTCCACAAGGTCAGCCTCATTCTCCAGCCCTGTTATTATAAAGAACAATTTTAATTGTCTTGGTTTTCTTGCATAAATGTTTTCAAGTGATGAGATGAGTTCCCACTCGGTCAGGCTCTTATGCAGGTAGCGCCTCATCCTGTCGCTTATCCCTTCCACACCGATGGTAAAGCTGCGTTTGCCTGAAAGGGTCTCGATGTTCAAAAGCTCAGGACGCATTGCGATTATGTCGGCTCTCTGGCTCTTGAAATTCACAAATTTCGCTATATCGTTTAGGTCTGCTATTATTCTCGATATGCTGCTGTGCATATTGAAATTAAAACTCAAGAAATCAAGCTTTATCGGGGCATGCCTATATTTGAGCAGAAGCGACTTTTCCATTATATCCTTCAAAGCATACTCCCTGAATGGTTTTCTTGTATAACCCTCGAAGCAAAAAGAGCAGAAGCACGGGCACCCCTTCGTTATCTCAAGTTTTGCCGTGCCCTCGATGTCTGTGTTCAGTATCGGATAATCTGTTAATATATACGATGCCAGCGGCGCTTTCGGAGGGGAAACACTCACGCTTTCAGGAATTGGAAGCCTGATATCAAAGAAACCTTTTACCTCTTTCTCAAGGCTTCTGAGAATGGCTGCTTTATTTTGATTTATGTTTCCATGTACAATAGAAACAATATTACCCACTGCACCTTCGCCTTCCCCGAAGAAGAGTGCATCGATGAACGAGTCGCCCTCGCAAGATATAATGCCTTGCGCCATGAGGGCATTTGAGCCTCCCATGATAACAATAGGCTTGCTTGAATGCCTTTCTGATTTCGAGGCTGCGGTTCCTGTATTTAAAAAAAGATAGGGCAGGTTGATTAACTCAAGAGTGAAAGAATTGGATACGAGTACAAGATCAAAATCTGATATCGAGTGAAGTGACTGGATACCTATGAAAAACGGTATTTTGTTGATTGTAAGAAGCGGGATGTTCTTTGGGTTCGGGAAAAACGCATAATCGATATATGCAGAGGGAAGAGACCTTCTCACTTCCTGGAAAAGGAAATGATGGGTTATGGATTCGCGAATGTTCTGCAGCGGCGAGAGCCTGACTATAAGCACCCGCATCTCTGCCTCTTCAAATTCCGGATTTTCAAAAGTAGGGTTATTTCGCGGAAAGTATGCGCGAAAACCTTCCAGCCTGTTGAGGTTTTTCAATACGAATTCTGTGTAGTCCATGTTGATGTTTCCATTTTAGATGTGATTTGGGGATTTAAGATTTCTTGAAGAGGCTGAGTAAGATTTATTAATGAGTTCGTTTATATCAGAATTACAGTGACGGATTTGCATATTAAATTAGGTTTGATGGAATTTAAAGGCAACATTGAATACTAAAATTTTATGATGTTTTTTATAACAGCGTGGAGGATGAAACTTGAAGTATTGTGTTGATTGCAGATACTTCACAACAAAAGTAAAAGGAAGCAATAGGGAACAGTATGATGGTTCATGCACCCTTATCAAGAAAAACGTGTATGAAACCAATCGTGGATGCAAGGAATTCAAAGAAGAACGTATTTAATTGAGTCCGATTCTGGCTGTTGCTATTTTTGTATTCACCTATGCACTCATAGTCCTCAAGCCGAAAAGAATCAACGAAGCGCAGGCTGCATTGATCGGCGCTGCGCTTACCATTATTTTCCTGCTGAAACCAGACAACGTGCTTGAGGCGCTCGGTATATCGACGCCGGAAGCCCCCCAGCCTCTTGTAACTACATGGAACGTTGTCGTAATACTTGCAACCCTGATGGTGATATCAAGCCTCCTCGATGACTACGGGTTCTTCGAATACGTAGCAACAAGAGCGATACGTGCCTCAAAAAACAGTGGTAAGAGGCTTTTTTTATACACATATCTTGTGGTTTCAGCCATATCCTTTTTTGCAGGCAACGACGTGGTTATTCTTACCACCACTCCTATAATTTTGATTTTCTGTCGGAACGCAAGAATCGACCCTAAACCTTACATGTTCGCATCCTTTTTTGCAGCCAACACGTTCTCAATGCCTCTGTATATCGGGAATCTCACCAATATTCTGATAGGGGATAGCCTGCATCTTGACTACTTCGGTTTCACACGATACATGCTTCTCCCCACGCTTGTTGCTTCGGTCGTGAATTATAGTTTATTGAAATACATATTCAGGAAGGACATACCCGAGAGCTTCGGTTTGCATGATAATGGCAGGGTTACACTTGGAAACAAATCCCTTGTTGCTCTCGGGCTTTTGGTTCTGTTCGGGGTGATTGTGCTTGGCGGCGCAGCAAACTATTTGAAAATACCACTTTCAATCGTCACGCTGGGCGGCGCATTAATCCTTCTGGTATCCGAGCGGCGCGTAGTACACAGGCTGAAAAGGGTCTCATGGAATGTCGTACTCTTTGTTATCGGGCTTTTTATCGTGGTAAAGGGACTCGAAGTGAGCGGGGTTGCGGAAGCAGCAGGGGAGTTCATGTTCTCGCATATTGGCAATAATCTTGCGGTTGCATCGTTTTCTGTATCGCTATTGTCCGCATTCATGTGCAACCTTGTGAATAACATTCCGATGACAGCCATGATGCTCTCCATAATCCACCATGCTCCGCTCACGCAGCAGATGAATTTTGGATATGCGCTTGTAATAGGCTCCAATCTCGGTGCCAATTTCACCACTTTTGGCGCGCTTGCGGGCATACTGTGGCTTGAAAGCGCACGGAGATATGGCTGGAGTACCACGATGACCGACTTATTAAAAGTAGGGCTTATCGTCACTCCGATAGCAATCCTAGGAGCAAGCATTACACTCGTGCTTGAGATGTCTTTCTAATAGGAATGGATTTATTCCCTGTGCTAATCAACATTTCCCCATCCCGACGTTCAATTATTCTACGTGAGCCAGACGGAGCGCACGGAACCGAGCGTGCAGCCAAAGGTGCGGGCAACGGCTTATACCCGACTGATTTTAAGGTTAAAATTAACGTTAACCTTAATTGCTAACTGCGGCTGTGGGACATAATTAATCGGTGTACAGGTTCATCAGATTATGCCAGACACCCGTGCATATTAGCGCTGTGCCAATACGATCATTCCTAATTTGCCCCACTTTCCAACCGAACCATCTTTTATCCGCCGAAAATCCTGACTCAGAATTATTTCGCAAAAAATATTCCCCAAGATAATTCATCGTATCATTCACAAACTCTTCCATCGTGTCCTTCCATTTCCAGGAACCATTCAATGTAGCATTTTTTTTTGGAATGACATAGACCTTTGCCTTCTCAAATCTATCCACATATGATGGCAAGCTATAGTATTTATCAAGCCTAATGCTATCGATTTCTACATCAATGTGCTTTAGCATTTCCATCGCCCGATCAAAGGCTTCTTTTTCACTTTTCAAGCTCATTCCAGATGCTACATACATTTTGGAGTCAAGATCCATCAGCCTAAACGAATAAACAAAAGCTTTGGTACCTGAATATTCTTTTGCCTTATCTTTTCGTTTTTGTGTTTCCGATGCATAGTGCTTTTTTATTGACAATGCATATCCTGTCCCATCTCCGCAGGCACTAATTTTCTTAACCCCCTTCTCCTTTAAAATCAGCATGTGCAGATTGTAAATTGCCAAAGATACGTCATAATTCGAATATAATCTCTCTACTTTTTTGTAATCGACATCGATTCCTGAAAGGAGAGAGAACAGATCAAGCATTGAAGCCATACTTCTGTTGCTTTTTCCAATCAATTCTTTTATTAAAAGGATTGTAACGCTTTGCTTAATATCAAGATCGGGTGGTCTTCCTGGACCCCTGTATATTTTGATATTTGTTGCTTCATTTATTAAAGGCTCAAGATTGCATATTGCTCCTTTGATCCTTTTCGTCAATTGTTGTTCATAGGTTCGCCAGTCCCGTTTCTCTGTTTTTTTGCTTTCTTTGTACTTGTTTAGGAGATATTCATCAATGTCTCTTAACCTATCCCGAATGTCTTCACTTCGAATCATATTTCCTAATAAGGACGGATAAGTATTTAAGTATTTACATGTATATATTAACCGTATGAGAGAAATCGATGCAATTTTTCATGGGAAGATTACCTTAAAAGACGATGTCGAAGAAATTTATGAGAAAAGGATTACACCTTATGGGAATGGAGCTAAAATTGATGCTCAGAAAAAATACATTGGAAAAAGAGTCTATGTGATTGTATTAAAAGACTGAGATTAGTCGCATAGATGGGTTATTTATCAATTTTGTCCCACACCCGCTAACTGCGATAGAAATAAGTACTTTCGTTGCTTTTTTAAGCCCAGTCCCGTAGGGTAGTGGTCAATCCTTCTGGCCTTTGGAGCCGGAGACGGCGGTTCGAATCCGCCCGGGACTATAATACACAACGACTAACCACAAACCACAATTCATATATACATGCGCATGTATATGTACATAATAATCTTAATAATTAATAAGGAGTGAGCAGTAGGGCGATGAGACTCCTTTGCATAGTTGATGCTATTTACCTTTAGCAGGGTGGTGGTAAAACGATAATATGTGAGTGCGGAGAGATCATCACGGGTTTTACATTTAGAGATTATATAAAAACTTCTGCAGGTCCTTCAACCCCAACTATAGGACACGAAAAGTGCGGTCACGTATTCAATTTTATTGATGATAAGATGACCAAGAAATATTCATCTAGGAAAGAACTGAAAAGTCTCGCCATGAAGTTTACAGAGAAAAATAGATTTGATGATGCAAGCAGAGAGAGATTTCTGATTGAAGTGGACAGGCTGAAGTCGAGCGGAAATCTATCCGATCGTGACATACTGGTTATAGCATTTCAAAGATTGCAAAATAAATAATGCGAAGCTATAAGGAAGTTCATTGAAAGCGCATGGGGTTGATGTAGAATATCCTGAATACGGCAAGTACACTTTCGAAAACGAGGCAAAAATTGCTTGGAATGCTCCATGATTCGGCTGAACAAATCGATGAAAGCAAAACTCTACAGTTGCTTGAAAATAAAATTAAATTCGACAGTATGACCCCTTATGAAAACAACTTTGAACATCTTCTTGATGAGCTTCATCGGATTTATTTAATAGTCAGTCATTGGGTTAGAAAATGGATGTCAGAGCACCAGTCGGATGTAGATGGTTTCCGGGGCTTATACATCTCAGAGGATGAAGTAAATGCAATTCTGCGTACCCCTGAATCGAATGTGGATGTGCACCCCGACTTAGAACTTGAGAAGATTGAAATAATAACCCGTGAAATCCATAAAAAGAAAGTTGAAAGCATAAAACAGGGAAAGGAGTTGCGTCTTCACATCTTATCAGAACTTTTTCGTCTTGACCCTTTTGAAATGGACATTCTCTTAACCTGCCTGGCGCCAGAACTGGATCTACGATATGAAAAGCTGTATTCCTACCTCCAAGATGATGCGACCAAGAAGATGCCCAGCGTTAATCTGGTGATTAATCTTCTCGGTTTTTCTATGGAAGAAAAGTTAAAGGCAAGGGGATATTTTTCGTCAACATCACACCTGATCAAGAACCGTCTTGTCTATCTGATAGGGGATAGCCAGCTTCCTCTTTTATCCAAATCCGTTAAGGTCGATGAGAGGATAATCAGCTTTCTCCTCGGCAACAACGAAATAGACCAGAGCATACGGAATTTCTCGGCAATAATAGAGCCAAAAAGGTCGTTTTACGACCTTATTTCAGTTGATGGTACTAAAAACAGGTTATTTGAGATAATAAAGTCCAACACAAAAATTCCAATGTTCTTCTTCCACGGGCAATACGGGACTGGAAAAAAGATGACTGCTGAGGCTATTTGTAAAGAGTCAGGAACATCTCTACTTCTTGTAGATTCAAAGTCCTTGAAAGGGAGCGAATACTTTGAAATTCTAAAACTTATCATTCGCGAAGCTCTGTTGCAGAAATCATCCGTGTATCTTGAGGGATTTGATTGTCTAATCGAGAAGGATGCTGCCGCTATGACAGGCATTATTCAAGAGATGGATGAACTTCCAAAAATGGTTTTTCTATCTGGTGAACTCCCATGGGAGCCTGCAGATGTATTAAAAAAACATTGCTTCATTAGCATCGCCTTTCCATTACCTTCCTTCGCATTGCGCAAAAGGCTATGGGAGTCCTTTTTGAACGGCAATACATCCAGTGACACAGGTATCAGCGCCCTTGCCAGTAAATTCAGATTCAGTGGGGGCAGGATAAAAGATGCCATCTTCACTGCGCGCAACATTGCAATGGCAAAAAAGCCAGGTGTACCTGAGTTATCCTTGGAGAATCTTTATGAAGGCTGCAAGGCGCAGTCCAACAAGAATCTATGCGCATTCGCTACAATTATTG
>DAHXMQ010000368.1 GCA_027371625.1 Candidatus Methanoperedentaceae archaeon
TCAAGATACCTCATGAGAAAAAAAGAACTGTGTATGAGAACATCACCGGCATTATCGGGGGCAACAGGTACGGCTACGAGGAGTTCTGGGCGCTGCGCAATATAAGCTTCTCAGTAAAGCGCGGAGAAACCGTTGGCATCATCGGGGAGAACGGGAGCGGGAAGAGCACGCTGCTTAAGATAATCGCTGGTGTATTGTACCCGGATAGCGGTTATGTGAAGGTGAACGGCAGGATAGCGCCGTTTCTGGAACTGGGCGTGGGATTCCAGCCAGAACTGACGGCTTCGGAGAATGTTTATCTCTATGGCTCGATTATGGGAATGAACAGGGCGCAGATAAAGAATAGAATAAACGATATATTCGATTTTGCAGAACTGGATAAGTTCAGGAATGCCAGGCTGAAAAGCTTTTCAAGTGGGATGTATGCAAGGCTTGCGTTTTCTACCGCTATATCCATCGAGCCTGACATAATACTTATAGATGAGGCGCTGTTGCCCCCGATAATGCCGGTGATGTTCTCATACACAGTTCTTTTTTTCTCATGAGGTATCTTGAAGCGTTTTGAGATGTTTTCGACTACTATCACATCCTCTTCTTCACCTCTTTGTTTCGGTACATGGAACAAGCCTATACCTCCTCGGCAAACCTGCGGGAGAGTTTTCTGAATATTGCTGTTCCTATAAAAACCAGCAAGAGGTCGAATACGAAAACAATACCGAAATCAGAGATTTTCGGAAACATTCCATTCAGAAATATATCCCGGTACATATTAATCAATCTCGTTATCGGGTTGAGCATGTAATAAAACTCATACTTTGCAGGCACGAGGGATAGAGGATAAATGATGGGAGAAACGAAAAAACCAACCTGGAGCACCACATCCCATATCTGGTTCAGGTCTCTATAGTAAACATACAATGACGCAAGGACGAGGCTTGTGCCATAGACTATCAGGAAATACATCAGTTGGATTACCGGGAACATCAGAGTTATGGATGAAATTCCTGCTCCCAGTATCAATAGCAAAGGTATGAGTACTAAAAACTCAAGTGTCGAGCTTATCAAACTGGATATTGCAGTACTCAGAGTCAATATTTCTCTCGGGATATAGATTTTAGTAACAAGGCTTGATTTTCCAACGATAGAACCCATGGCTTGGGTTGTTCCGTTAGCGAAAAAGCGCCATGCAAGGATGCCGGTCAACAGATACACAACAAAATTCTCCTGGCTTTTAAAGATGTGACTGAACACAAAATATAGCACAAGCATCATAAGCAGGGGATTGAGCATCGACCATGCAAACCCCAGAAACGAGCTTGAATATTTAGTTTTGAGGTCGCTGATCACGAGGTTCTTTATCAGTTCTTTATATCCGAAAATCATCTTAGGTGTTCCTTATCCAAAAGATAGCTCCTCAAAGCAGATTCCCAGCTGTCCATCTCAAAGCCATATTTTTTGAGCTTGATGCTGACAAGTGGCGAATACAATGGTCTTTTTGCTTTTGATTGCAGGGCATCAGTTTTTATTGGGGATAGGTGTGCATTTATATTCAGGATTTTAAATATCGTCTTTGCAAACTCATACCATGAGCAACTGCCGCTGTTAGCCGCATGGTATATCCCGAAGGGTAGCTTTTTTATTAATATGTCTCTAATCACATAGGCTGCGTCCTTTGTGTAGGTTGGGGACATTATCATATCGTCCACAACTCTGATCTCCTCGTTGTTGTGCGCCCTTTTTATCATCGTTTCCACAAAGTTCCCGCCTTTACCGCTTGCTCCCGCTGCCCCGAAGAGACTTGAGGATCGTATTATATAGTGTTTTTCCAGCGTATTCCTGACAAAATATTCACCTGCGAGTTTACTGTTTCCATACACATTTAATGGATTCGGGATATCATTTTCTGTATAGGGATGTGCTTTTAGACCATCAAAGATATAATCGGTGCTGATATGCGTCAAGGTTGCATTCAAATCCTTGCATATCAGTGCTATATTCCTTGCACCCAGCGCGTTTACAGCGAAAGCTATGTCAGCAAGATCTTCAGCATCATCCACCCTGACATAAGCTGCACAGTTGATTACAACGTCAGGATGTACTTTTTTTAAAGTTTTTTTAAATGATCTAAAATCTGCGACATCGATGTCGGCATGGGTGAGAGGTACTACCTCATACTCTGTATTAAATGTCCTTACAAGATCAGAACCCAGTTGCCCGTTTGCACCAATTATGGCAATTTTCATGACCAGAATCCTTTGTTCTCCCTGGCAAGCCTCTCCTTAAGCGGTCTCCACCACGAGTGATTGTTCTTATACCAGTCTACCGTTTTCGCAAGCCCAGCCTCTAAATTTACCTTTGGCGCCCAGCCAAGCCCATCTCTGATTTTAGTATTATCCAGAGCATATCGGTAATCATGCCCGGGTCTGTCCTTAACGAATTTTATGTAACTTTCATCTTTCCCTAATAATTTCAGGATTATTCGAACTATATCGATATTCCTTTTTTCGCTCTCACCGCCCAGATTGTAAACCTCACCAGCTTTTCCACGATCCAAGATCGTCGCTATGCCTTCGCAGCAATCCCCGACAAAAATCCAATCTCTCACATTTTTCCCTTCACCGTACACGGGTATTTGTTTATCTTCCAGCAGATTGGTTATTGAAAGCGGAATAAACTTCTCTGGATATTGATAATAGCCATAATTGTTGGAAGGTCTTGCTGTAGTTACAGGCAGACCATATGTTTCGTGATATGCTCTTATTATTAAGTCTGCAGAAGCCTTGGAAGCCGAATAGGGTGAATTGGGAAGCAGGGGCAAACTCTCAACGAACTTGCCGCTCTCACCAAGTTCTCCATACACCTCATCGGTAGAAATATGCACAATTTTTTTAATGCTACTGTTCCTGCACGCTTCAAGAAGAGTTGCAGTCCCTTCGATATTTGTGGTAATAAAAGGCATTGGGTCAAGTATCGACCTGTCAACATGGCTTTCGGCAGCGAAATTGACTAAATAATCCACATCCTTAAACTGATCAGATACCAGCTTTTTATCCTCTATCCTGCCATGGACAAATCTATATCTATCATTTTTTTCTATATCTTTCAGGTTGTCGGGATTTCCTGCATATGTTAACGTATCAAGATTTATTATTTCATGCTTTGTATTCTTCAGTAAATAATGAACGAAGTTCGAGCCAATAAAACCGCATCCGCCCGTTACAACAATTTTCATTATTCAGTCCATCCTGAAAGGACTTCTCGCGTTGCCCTCGTATCGTATTTCATCCACTTTCTCTTTTTTCCCCCAGCCGGCGTAAAGCTTAT
>DAHXMQ010000374.1 GCA_027371625.1 Candidatus Methanoperedentaceae archaeon
TGAATCATCAATATCCATTGGTTTTCTTTCATCTATACCGTAATCAGTTTCTAAAAAATATACTAGACTTTTTACTAAAACAATACAACTTTCAATACCATGCTCCCATGTTTCAATAGATCGGGAATATTTGAAATAATATTTAGCTTGAGTATGGGTAACATACTGCTGCTTTTTTTCAACTGGCTTGACCTCTTTTAAATCTGATGAGATTAATTTAACTATAAAATCGTTAAATAGCTGACTTTGTTGAGGCAAAATGTATGAAACATCTTGTATGTTAAATACAGTAAGCATATCCCTCAAACTAGTATGAATTTTATTGACAACCTCTGTTGGATATCCTAAATCATGAGTTAATGAAGCGATGCACCACATTGCTTCCTTTTCATCCTCCGTAATAGATTTTGAGCTTAATTTCTGATCCATTACATCAATTGAAGAGAAACCTCCAAGATAGTCTCTTACGAGATTTTCGCCAAGCAAGAATACAGTGAAAACATGTGAAACGTGGTCTCGATAATGCTCACCGCTGCCATATAGAAGATTTTCAAAGGTGCAATATTTTTGGAAAAAATCATGCAAATCATCTATACCGTAATCACCATCGTCATGGAAATATTCTCGATTATCCTTCGATTTTAAAAAAATTACCGCCTTTGCCACCAATTCTTTCCAAATATTTATTAATATATCTTTTTGCTCATAAAATGGTTTTTTATCATTTAGTTCTGTAATGAAGTCTTTAAGTCTCTTGAATCGATCAATTCGTCTATAAGGAGGTTGGTGCTTAATGAATTCAATTTTTTCATATTCATCTTTAAACCAGAATATTAAACTTTGATCATCAATATCTGTCACTCAATAATCCCCTCTGTGGAATATGTTCTATGGGCAATAACCTTGTTTTTGATAAAGACTAAATTTTCTAAACTTAAATTATTAATGCAAGATGGGTCTTTTCTCAAATCATACTCTCCATATTTAATTATTCTTTGAGCAATACAACCAGTACAGTTATTCTCACTTATACAGAATTGACATGAGTTACTTTCACTTTTGCTTAAAATAACTTTTAATAGAGTAAATCCATAGGATTCATTAATAATATCCTCAAGCTTATCGTCTTTAATGTTGTTACGATTAATAAAGCTTTTAATGTTTTTCATTCCTACACAGGGAAAAACAAATCCATCAGGACGTATGATTGCCTTTTCGATACCAGCCGTGCATCGAGTATTATCCAATCCCAGGCAATTATAGTGAGCACCAACAATGATTTTTATTTTAGATTTATTTATTATTTCACTTAGGATTTTGCGGAATTCAAATACTTCCTTAGGACGAAGCTCCAATAACTCCTTATAAAGCTCTCCTCGACCTTGGGGTACAAATCTCAAAATATGAATAGTTTTTAACCCAACCTTGCTTAAGATCGACACGATATTTGGTAATTCTTTAAAATTTTCGCGCAATGGGACAAAATGAGCCTCTACATTTAAACGAGCTTTTTGAACATTCTTGATTGATTCTATAAGATTTTTAAAACTTTTTTGTCTTTTAGTAATATTATCGTGAACTTGAGGATTTGAACCGTGTATGCTGAATACAACTTTTTTAACACCTGCGATTCTTAGTTTTGAAAAATAACTTTCGGATATAGACGACAAAGAATTATTAAGATCAAAAATATTCCCACATGTATATACAGAAACATTGATGCCTAGTGATGTAATATATTCGCATATATCTAATATATATGGATAAGTTAATGGTTCTCCTCCAGATAGACAAATTTCATTTACTCCAATAGATTTCGCTTGATTTACAATATCCTTGAGTTCACTTACCTTGAATTCGTCTGGTAAAGGCTCCCCACCATCTGAAGAACATAAAATACATCTCATCGGACATTTTCTAGTTATCTCCAATGTTAAATCTTTTAAAGGCATAAATTTAGTCTCATGATTTGTCTATCCAATTCTCCCTTGAATTCTCTCACTAAGGGTAGTTTGTCCCTCTGATAGCGGTGGTAGCAAAACATAAGCTCCTCTTTTCATTTTTTTGATTTTCTTGCTTATATAATACCTATTAATTGCACCGTTGACAGTATTGTAATTAATCTTTAATATTTTGGCCAGTTTTTTTGGAGTGATCTCTTCATTTGGATGCTTAACAAAATAATCCCAAACAATATCAGATTTGTAAAGTAATTCATTTTCGACCATATAAAATTGCAATATTGCAATTATGAATTAATATTATATATAATTATCTATCTGTGCCCCCCCACTTTAGCGCCTCACTTGTTATCTTGGCTCAAGATATTCCAAAGGATGCACAAAACACCCATCGCCTTCAGTCACAAATTCCATGCTTAAGGACGAGGCCTGTACGTATCGTTTTTTGCATTGTATAAATCCTGTGTCAATATACCTACTTACAACTCCCATCCATTCCCAACATTTCCATGAAAACAACTCGGCGCCCCAGAGTGGTTCCGCACCATTCGCGAAGCTGCCGGAACTCCTGTCCCAACATCCCACTCGACCGTTAAAAACAACACAAAACCTATTAACCCTTAGCGCATAGGAAAGCGGCGAGGCACAACAATGAAAGAAATACTCGAGATACTGGAAAGCAACCCCAAAATCACACCCAAAGAAATCGCAGCCATGACCGGAATGAAAGAATCGCAAGTAGCCTCAACAATAAAAGAGATGGAAAAAAAGGGGATAATAAGAAAATACAAGACCGTAATCGACTGGGAAAAAGCGGGCGAGGAGTATGTTTATGCCATTATCGAGCTGAAGGTGACGCTTCGCTCAAGGACAGGCTACGATGCCATCGCAGAGAGGATTGCAAAATTCCCGGAAGTGAGGTCGGTAAGGCTCATTTCAGGCGACCACGACCTCTCGCTCACGGTGCGCGGGAAGTCCATGAAGGACGTGGCTTTCTTTGTGGCGGAGAAAATAGCAACCCTTGAGCAGGTGCAGGGGACGGTGACGCATTTCGTGCTGCGCGCGTACAAAGAAGACGGAGATGTGCTGTTTGAGAAAGAACGCTCGGAACGCCTTGCAGTATCGCCGTGATGCCATGTCGTTCGTGTCAGAAAGAGTAAAAAACATTCCCCCTTCAGGGATAAGGAAATTCTTTGATCTTGTACTTGAGATGGACGGGGTTATATCGCTCGGCGTGGGAGAGCCGGATTTCGTGACGCCGTGGCATATTCGCGAAGCGTGCATCTATTCGCTTGAGAAAGGCTTCACCTCATACACCTCGAACTACGGGCTTCTTGAGCTGAGGGAACTTATTTCGCAATGCTACAGGAAGGACTACAATATCGATTATAATCCGAGGAACGAGATTCTCGTCACGACAGGCGTAAGCGAAGCTGCAGACCTTGCGTTCAGGGCGATAACGAACCCTGGTGACGAGGTCATAATCCCCGAGCCCTGCTATGTCTCATATAAACCCAGTGTTTCCCTGGCAGGCGGAAAGCCGGTTGTTGTTCCAACTTACGAGGAGGATGAGTTCAGGGTCACGGCAGACCAGATAAAGAAGAGCATCACACCAAAAACAAAAGCCCTTGTCCTGAGCTATCCCAATAATCCAACGGGTGCTGTCATGAGGAAAAAAGACCTTGAGGAGATAGCGGATGTGGTAAATGAGAACGACATCATGGTTATCTCGGACGAGGTGTACGGCAAACTGACATACGATGGCGCACATGCCTGTTTTTCCTCACTCTCCGGGATGAAGGAGAGAAGCATAATCCTGAACGGATTGTCCAAATCGCATGCCATGACAGGATTGCGCATCGGCTTTGCGGCTGGAAGCGAAGAAGTTCTCGAAGCAATGACGAAAATCCATCAGTACACCATGCTCTGCGCCCCGATTACAGCCCAGATGGGGGCAGTGGAGGCACTGAAAAACGGTGATGGTGAAATGCAGAAGATGGTCAGGGAATACGACAGGAGAAGGCGTTTAATCGTCGGAGGTCTGAATAAGCTCGGGCTTGATTGCTTCGAGCCGAAGGGTGCTTTCTACGCTTTCCCATCCATAAAGAGCACAGGCATGACATCTGAGGAGTTTGCAGGCAGGCTTTTGAAGGAACAGAAAGTGGCAGTTGTGCCGGGTGATGTGTTCGGGGAGTCCGGCGCGGGGTATCTGCGTTGCTCCTATGCGACCTCGCGCGAGGAGCTTGTGGAGGCTCTTGCCAGAATGGAAGCCTTTATTGAAAAACTCTAAGCTTTTTCAAGGTCATTTGGGTGAGCCAGAAGCTCGTTAATGTAAATTTTTTTATCTGTTCTGGTCATGTACAGGCGAACCCACCACAGCGTTGTCAGGGGAGGGATGACAGCAATACTTATGATCATATTGATAAAAGGCCAGATGATTTTCGCTACTGGAATTAGCCCCATAACCTGCTCGATAATAAAAAGGACAATTACAATTATTCCTGCAATCAGCCACAGCATGAATACTTCAAACTTATGCTTCGTGAAAAATCTAAAACCTGCGAGTATTCCATCGATTGGCGAAAGAGCATCTATGACAAGAGCATATATGAAAACTGCAAGTACAAGGCTTAGTATCACGAGATATATAGCCCATAATAAAAATCCGCCAATAAGCGGCAAGAATGCACTTATATCGGAAAACGATAAAATCTGATCAAGATTAATCCTCATCGCGCCGGGCACTATGAATACAACGCCTGCAAAATAAATCAACCCAACCAGAATTTCTGCCAGGTAAAGGTTTACGACGTTCTTTTTCCCAGCCTCTATCATCGTGGATAGCTCCGCTTTTCCGGTCTCTGTGGCTTGCTGTGCCATTCCGATAGCTCCTGCTAAAAAGAACGACTCGATAAATGAGACAATTAAAAAATAGATTATTATCAGCATTACGATCTCATGGATATGATGTAATACCAAAGGAAGAATTATTGAAATTGCCTGTTGCGGAGTTGTAGCGTTTTTAAGAGATGATAATGAGGAACCGAAAATATAAAAGAAGCCGGCAAATAGCATGATTACCGACAGCAAACCTGTTATAACTACATTAATGATAAACGGAATGCTCAGATTGAGGTTCTTCGTATATGTTTCAAAGCCTTTGCTTAGGATTTTCCCGAGATCTTCCACCATTTTCATTACCTCTTTAATTTTTCATGTTAAGATATACCAGAATGAAATGCAAAGTATTAAATATAGTTGGTAACTAATAGAATATTGCGGACGGATAGGAAGAACGTGGACTATTCGCAGAACATAGGGATAGGAAAGCGTGGCGCTGTTCGCAGAATAATAAGGATAGGAGAGAATTTATGAAAAAAGGAATTATCTTAGGAATAGGTGGTTTGATATTGCTGCTTGCGCTGGTAGGACCAGGAAGCGCGCATTATGGCTACATATATAAGGGGGCAAATTGCGGCTTCTGCCATGTAGATATCGTTAATGGCAATTTGGCATTAACAACCGCTGGCAGCTATTTCAGGGATGTTCATAAATTTGATGGCAATGATACCCCATACTACGCAAATAGCTGTTTAAATTGTCATCCTAATCTGGTCACATTTCTTCCGCTGACATCGGAAGGTTCATTTTACAACAGTACTCACAGGTTTAATGACACCACGCTGGCATCTAAACTGTTATCTGCACAGTGGAACTCGGGTCTGACACCCACGGGTGGGTGTAATAACTGCCATGTGAATGTCGCAGGAGATGCCAATGGAAGCAATTTCAATTTGATTACAGGCACTCCGACTTACCTTACATCAACAGTATGCCAGGATTGCCACGAGGCGAAGTACGATAACTGGACGAACACATTGCACCGAGTTATGTTAACGCCGACGAATAAAGCTCAGGCAATGAACCTTCCACTTCCACCCAATGTTACTTGGGCGAACATATCCTATGTAATTGTAACCAAATTCGAATTTTTATATATCAACTCCACTGGATATTTCCTCACTCCGTATGACACATATAATACTGAAACTCAGGCATTTTCAAATAGTGAAAAAGGCTCTGGATACACCTGCGGAACTACCTGCCACACTACCGGGTACAACGCGAGCGCACACATTTTACCAGGCATACCGTTTACCTTTGCTGAGCCGGGAATAGCATGTGAAAGATGTCATGGACCAGCAGGCAACGGGCATCAGGTAACTGTTAATTATTCCGGGACTTTATGTACTCAATGCCATACTGGTTCCCATCATGGAACAGGCTGGGAAAACAGCGAACATTATCCACCCGCAGTTGAAAACGGCAGTTGTATGCAATGCCATTCGCCATTTGATAAATATAAGAACCCGAATGTGCCGTTAGCAAACACCATAGCCGTATCGTGTGCAGTATGTCACAATATACATGATATGACAGATAGCAAATATGCAGCCACATTCTCAAATGGTAATTTCAATCCGACAACATGGTCTGTTGTCGCAGATGCGAAGTTAGGTTTCTTCAATGCGACAGCTTCAGCGGCGGCAGGCACTGATGTCATCGATAATCTCTCCAACGCAGTGATATATCCTGGTAGCAGTGCAGGCATTGGCACAGGCCCACTGAATCTCGCAGGCAAGCCAGTATCAGAAGTACTGTGCTCCGAGTGCCATTTCAACCACGGGCTGGCTCACACAAACGGGGTCAATTTTACGCATGGCGTAGACTACATGGGCGGCGAATCTGATCCCGCAACCTGTACTGACTGCCACATGAGAGGTTCAAACACAACCTTGGGTCATGATTTGATGAAGTATCATTCGAACGGAATTTTCATCTTCCAGAACCAGCCTGATAGCTCATTGGCTGACCCGGTAAACTCATGCGGCGGCTGCCATGCTACGGGTGTTCAGAGCCCGGCGAGTTCATTCCCAGTTGTTCCAATCTTTAACGAATGGAATGCAAGTGCACACAACGACAAAGTTAATTCAATCGGTATCAACACGACTACTAACACCCACAATACTCCTAACCATTTCTACGGTACCTTCAACACAACCACGCTCCAAGGCAATGGTAACAATAATAGCGGTGGCCTAGGTTACGGCCGACCAAATACCTGTTTGCAATGCAAGTCTCCGATTAACTGGAACCCTGCGAACACCGACAACATTACCAATATAAATCTGACCGATTTCCATGGTATTTCATGCATGGTATGCCATGACATCCACGACATGGGCGCCTGGCTCGCCAAGACCAATGCAGCTTACGGAAAGCCGTTGCCCTATGCATGGTATAATAAGACGGCGATTGTAGCAGCAACGTACGCCAACGGTACGCCAAGCCGGTACCAGGCAGCCTATACAATGGTGCCAAACACAACAGTGCTATGCGGCAACTGCCATAATAACATCAGGGCAGGCAATACAGGACCGGGCTGGGCAAGTGCTACTGCTGCTACCCCGATAGCCCCGCATGGTATCCCGGCAGCGGCAGTATTCGACAGCTCATGGAAGGCGACAGGCTTGTTGAATTTTGAATGCATAGATTGCCACATGGCAACAATGACAACAGACTCGAACGGAAACGTACTGCCTGACAGCCAGAAGGTGGAAGGTCATTCCTTCCAGGTGAACGCGACTTTACTGCAGAGCAAAACAGACTCAAACGGAAACCCAGAGTGCTCAGGCTGCCATGCAACGGTAATTGGAAGCAGCACTAGTAGCGTGAAAGTCACCGTGCCTGCCTATTTCAGTGCCAGATTGAATGCAAAAGCAATTGGAAGCAGCGCTGGTAATGTGACCGTCCTAATCACACTCCCTGGCAATATAAGCGCCACAATCGCGCGTATACAGGCACAAACCCAGGCACAGTGGATTACCACCAACGCAACCGTTATGAATGCATTGGCAACAATTAATGCCTATAAGGGGCAGAAGGATCAGAGCCGAACTTTGATTGCTCAGGCATACTGGAATCTCAAGCTGGTGGCATCAAATTCAGCATGCGTAGATTCAGGTGAAGGAAGCTGTGGCGTGCACAATCCAACGCTGGATAGTCAGCTTCTGAGCAGTGCAGTAACATATGCAAACCAAGCCGTTGCTGCCCTGAATTTAACAGCTACTACAGTAGGTATTTACCAGAACAGCACAGGTACATTCTACCTGAAGAACAGCAACACTGCCGGTAACGCAGACATATACGTACCGTATGGAATACCTGGCGATATACCTGTAGTTGGAGACTGGACCGGACAGGGCAAGACTACAATAGGTGTCTATCGCCCCAGCACCGATACGTTCTATCTCAGGAACAGCAACACTGCCGGTAACGCAGACATATACGTACCGTATGGAATATCCGGCGATATACCTTTAGTAGGCGACTGGGATGGAAATGGCAATTGGACAGTAGGCGTCTATCGCCCCAGCACCAATACGTTCTATCTCAGGAACAGCAACAGCGCAGGAGCGGCAGATACCACCTTCCAGTTCGGTCCGGGTGGAAACGACTATGTGCCTATGACAGGAGACTGGGATGCCGATGGAACTACTGAAGTTGGGTTGTACCAGAAGAGTACAGGCACATTCTACCTGAAAAACAGCAACAGCGCAGGAGCGGCAGATACCACCTTCCAGTTTGGTCCGGTGAGCAGCACAGGTGACGTCGTGCCTCTGACAGGAGACTGGGATGCCGACGGAATCACTGAAGTTGGGTTGTACCAGAAGAGTACAGGCACATTCTACCTGAAAAACAGCAACAGTGCAGGATCACCCGATACCACTTTCCAGTTCGGTACAATTGGCGGTGTCACGCCTCTAACTGGTAAATGGACCGGAAAGTAAAAGTAGCAAATATGTGGGGATTTTTCCCCACAAATATTTTTATTGTAAATTTCTATTCTGCGCTGATAGATTTGAATACGCTTGAGGATATTACGGTAAATCACATATTCAGGCGAAACCTCCTCCATTTCTATCGCTGAGCACGCCTTGAAACAACAAGATATGCAGCTACAAATCCGATTATCAAAACGACAAGACTAATATCTGCTGTTTTCTCACTTGGGTCTTGTTTATCACCTGCTATCGTAAAGTTCACCGAAGAAAACTCGCCCCACCTGTTAATTCTCTCCATTGCATGAATATAAAGCGTATGCTCTCCTGGTGTAATCTCGCCTGCATTT
>DAHXMQ010000388.1 GCA_027371625.1 Candidatus Methanoperedentaceae archaeon
CGTACCTGTGTGATGATGGAGTGATAAGCACCTGCATCCGTTCCCTCTGCAATAATCCCGTGCACGCGCAGGCGGTTTGAGAACCTGTGGAACTCAACTTTTTCAACCTCTATCCCAAGGCGGACGGTCTTTTTATCAGCTTTTTCAGGTCTAAGCTTGTCGGTTGCACTTTCTATCCTTCGCTTGGTGAATGCATAAACGACGTCGTGAGGCTCAAGAATATATTTCAGATGCCAGAGGTCGTCGAGGGATTCGGTGATAAGTGAAATCTCACCTTCATTGAACCTGAGTTCCTTTTTCAATATTTTCATAGCTACCAGTATTTACGCGCGATATAAAAAAGAATCAGAATGAAAACTATTCCAAAAGCCCAGATTACAGGTTCTTCGGGTGTGGATATTCTAATAGACGAATTGTCATGCCTGCTCAGATTCTGGTTATCAGGAATTTCTTCGGTTATATTTGGCGGGGGCTTATCAGGGTCTGTGAACTGGTAAACAGGGTATAGCGATACAAGGCTCTGTTCGGATGAACCTGAATATATATTATCGATTTTTGCAGACAGTATCGTCATGTTGGTTTTATTGTATATGAAATAACCATTAATCGCCACGACCTCGCTTTTTACAATTCTGTCGTTATCGGTTAATTGAAGCCATACCGAATCCCCGCTTACACTTTTCAATGTTAGCACGTATCCCTGGTAAAGCCCGTAGGAATCCCCTGTAACAAGGGGAATGGCGCTTCCGTTGAGCAAGATATCTGTGGCTCCATGGCTCAGGGATACTAAAATTAACAGGGAAAAAAATAAATATAAAACCTTTCGCACCCGCATAATATTTCCACTAAAGTTTGTACGCATGCTTATATATTCCCTTGCATGTCTTGGAAATACAATGGCGATTTCGGTCAGATTGTGTTCGGGCAGAACAGCGTTTGAAGTGAGTACTAATATTAAGATAGACCTGATTAATGCAAGCAAGGTTTTGGATACAAGAGTGGCAACAAAATACATATTACTGCTGGATTATAATGGAGTTGAGATCTCGGTGTACCCGAGCGGAAGGATGCTTATCAAAGCAAAGACCAAGGAAGATTCCCTTGATGTAGCCCGAAACCTGTTATCTGAACTGGGATATGCCGAGGAGTGACCAAAAACATGATAAAACATTAAAGCAATAAGGGAAACTATGAGAAGTTATCTAATCGTATGGTTCAACAGTGAAGGAGCAAAACCGTCCGAGGTTAATCAGCGTCTTATGTCCCTCGGATTCAAGCCAATGCAGGGGACACACGATTATGTCTATGAATGGGGTAAAAATGTGAATGTGGATGAGATACTGCGTTTTGGCGATAAAGTTCAGGTCACATTGCAGGGTTTGAACGTGATGTTCAAGCTTGAAACCATTAACAGTTAGTTATCCTTTCACATTGGACATTTCGAAAACTGTTATATGCCAGGCGTAAATCAATAAAGAATTATGAACGACTCAATGAAAGAGCACTGGGATGAAATTTATGAGGCACTGGACGTGGATGAGCTGACATGGTATGAAGAAATACCCGAGCCATCTATAAAATTGCTGTCCAAATGTCATATAAATAAAGATGAGCCTGTATTGGATG
>DAHXMQ010000423.1 GCA_027371625.1 Candidatus Methanoperedentaceae archaeon
ACTCACAAACGAAATAACAAAAGCCACTTTTGGCAAGACTGTTGAAGAATACAAAAAAACATAAAGACTTGAAAAATCAAAACTTAAGAGACCATATGGATGACACCGAATTAATCCTGACAATGCTCGGCGAGGCTACTACGACAAGATTTACCCGCGATAGGGATTCCCAGATGTTCCCGGAATTACGAAACGATGCAAAAGATGGCGGTGATGTGGCAGGGGCAACACGTAAGGATATAGAGGGAAAACTTGGGAAAAGTGTTGTTTCAAGCGATAATTATCTTGAAACTCCTGAGAAAGTGAAAAGATTAGAAAATAATAAAAAATCAATTAAGAAATAATGAACTACGATGTCGTGGTAATCGGCGCAGGTCCTGCTGGTGCAATAGCAGCAAAATATGCCGCTAAGAACGGCGCTAGCACATTGCTTATAGAGGAACACGCAAGCATAGGCTCGCCAGTACAATGCACGGGTCTCATAAGCACGGCAGCCCTCAGGGAATGCGAAATGGGAGAGGGGAATTTCGTTCTTAATAAGATGAGAGGCGCATTTGTGTATGCCCCGAATTGCGAAGAGTTAAGAATCGAAGGAAAGGAAGTAAAAGCGTATGTTATAGACAGGAAAATCTTTGACAGGGCACTTGTGGAACGGTCGCTGGATGCCGGGGCTGACCTGCTTCTTAGGAACCGTTTTATCGGCATGGAGCCAGGGAAAATCTCGGTAATCTCAAACGGCGAGAAAAAAGATATTCGCGCAGGCATTGTTATCGGAGCCGATGGAATCCAGAGCAGCGTCGGCAGGGCTGCAGGGCTTCCGCGATGTGAAAAAATTTTATCGGGAATCCAGTTCGAAGCCCCTTATGATGCAAAAGACCCCGAATTTGTGGAGATATTCACGGGAAATAACATTGCACCGGGATTTTTTGGCTGGGCTGTGCCTTTTCAAGGACTTGCGAGAATCGGTCTTGCAACAGCATGTGCGCCAGCAACATATTACCTTGAAAACCTGCTGAAGCATCCTGTTGTCGCCTCAAGATGCAGGGGTTCGTGCACGGAACTCGTGATGGGCGGCATTCCACTTGGCGCTTCGGGGAAAACAGCAACAGAAGAAGTGATTCTTGTCGGTGATGCCGCCGGACAGGTAAAACCTACCTCTGGAGGCGGTATTTACGTGGGTGCAGTATGCTCCAGGATAGCAGGCGAGGTTGCGGCAAAAGCATCGAGAAAAGAAACAAAGCTTTCAGAGTACGAAAAAAGGTGGCGAAGCGCAGTAGGACGGGAGCTTGGCACAGGAATGAGGATACACAAAAGCCTTGGAAAATTGAGCGATGAAAACCTGAATGAATTTGTCGCTTTCCTCAACAAGCAGGAAGTAAGAGAGGTTATCACGGAATACGGCGACATGGATCATCCCTCTGTGCTGTTGCAGAAACTAATAAGCAGAGGGGATAAGAGGCAGCTTATTAAGCTTTTCGGGGTGGCTATTAAAACGCTTTTATAACAGGAAAAAATTAGTTTCGCAATTTCGAAGCTACAAATTCATGCTCGCAGGCAAGAAACACCGACGTAACATGAGCAAGCCTGACATAGAAAGGCGTACCAGAATTCCGAAGCCTGTTGCAAAATTCAGGAACCCACCTGAGAAGGTGGCGCTCAAGGAAATCCTTCTGCGCCAGAAGATATTCTCTGATATTTTCAGGAGCTTGCGTTTCCTGAAAGGTCAGGAAATGTAAGAACTCAAGCTCAGCAGAGATGTGGTCTGGGAATTCCCGCTTCCCTTCTTTCTGGCTCATTGCAAGCCCGAAATGCCTGTAGAACTCACTTATTTCAAGCATCACCGCAGTTCTGGGTTCAATGTAAAATCCCTCATAAGGTGGGCAGGGTGGAAGAGGAGAGCCTGTATCGAAAGTCTCAACAAATTTTATCTCGAACTCTGAAAAAGTGATGTTGTTAACAAAAAGAGCTTTCTCCATCTCACGAATGTGGGGAAGAATTGATATATTCTCCTCAAGTTCGAGAGAAAATTCACCGCTTTGGAAAGTTTTGAAAACAGAATACGAAGGGTAGCGAAATCCAAGAGAGAGTAACCTGTATATGTTGCTTCGGGGAATGGGCAATGATTCTTGTGGCATGCTCTTACTGGATGGAAAGAAACTCCCATTCCGAAACTATCTTGTGCCCGCCGAGCTCTGCGTAAGCTCCGCCTTTCCAGTTCGCAAATGCAACCCTGTATTTTTTTCCTCTCATGAAAGACACCTGATTCTCTGAAGCCGCAGCCATCGGCATAAGGTTTTTCACGCATGCGCACAGGCAGCGGCGGGAGTAGCTGAAATAATGCTGTTCCTTATGCATCCCGGGTCGCAGCCGTTGATATTGCCCGAATATGCGTATGCCCGCGCCCGGCAGCCGCCGCATACGTTCCTGAAATTGCAGATACCGCAGTTGCCAAGAAGCTCATCCCGGCTTCGCAATTTCTTTAATGTGCCTGAGTTCTCCCAAATATCAATGAAGCGCTCTGTCCTCAGGTCGCCGACCACGATGGGCATATACACACAAGGAGTTACGATGCCGTTGGGCTGGATGGCACAGTATAACCTTCCTGCACCGCAGCCGCCTATGAACTCTGCGAGCATGCGGGTTTTGTCCGATGTCTCATACGTTCCGAAATGCGCTGTTGCAACAATATCCTTCGATCTGCTCATGCATACCCTTGCAAACTGAGGCGCTGTTGTCATCACTTCAAGCTTTCCGCCTTTAAGCCGATTATAAAGGGTTTCCAGCAGTTTCTCCCGCATCGCCGGAGTGAGATCTGTATCCTGGATATTCGTAGCATTGCCGGTAGGAATGAAGTTAAAGGCAAGGAACCGCTTTGTTCCGAGCTCGCCTGCCAGGTCGATGAGTTCATTTACCTCCCCGAAATTATTCCTTGTGATGGTGGAGGCAACGCACACGAAGAGCTCATCGCGCGAAACAGCATTCTTTATTCCTTGTATGGTTCTATTCCATGCGCCTGTCATGCCCCTGAAACTATCGTGGTTCGCTGGAGCAGCGCTGTCAAGGCTTATTTCCATATACTTCACGCCGCACTCCACGAGCCTGTCCACTATTTTTTCTGTGAGAAGCGTCCCGTTGGTAGCGACGCTTATGAACATGTTCTTACTTGAGGCATAGGAAGCAACCTCAAAAAAATCGGCTCCCATGATGGGTTCTCCGCCTGAGAAAGCAAGCGCCACCACATCGTTCTCCGAAAGCTGGTCGATTACATTGAGCTTCTCCTTAAGGCTTAGCTCATCGGGCAATGGCTTCGATGCGCTCTGGTAGCAGTGCTGGCATCGCAGGTTGCAGGCGTTGGTATAATTCCACACCACAAGAAAAGGAGCACAAAGTTTGAAAGGTCTTGTAATGCCATATTTCCCGATGCTTCTCATGACATTGACAAGTCCCTTTCTTGCCACAGGGTCTTTGAAATAGTCCCGCATGGTATCCTTATCTGCGCCGAAGGCATTGCTTCCCAGTCCGAGAAGAGCACTTCTGGGTTACTGCGGTCTTGAAGAAAACAATCTCATGGAAAAATTCAAAACTGCACCCCTGCGTGCTCTTCTCGGACTGGGAAGCAATGCCTTCGGCGCAGATAAGGATACCATGCGGGACTATTTCAAAGACCCTGTGGCAAGAAAGGGACTTGTCAATGTCATGAGAAGCAT
>DAHXMQ010000007.1 GCA_027371625.1 Candidatus Methanoperedentaceae archaeon
ATACCTGCCAGCCAGAAGACACAGGCGACATGTGGCTGTATATCCATAATCAAGCTGATACGCACCGAGCAGCTCCTTGAATCCAGCCTCTGATTGCTCATTTCCTTCTGCGATAAGGATTTTACCAGCAAGGCGCAGAAGTTCGATAAGCTCTTCAGGAGCTCTGAACTCTTCTTTTTCTCCCTGTTTTATCCTGAATTTACCTACACGTACTCCTTTTGGAGTATTTTTTAAGGTCAGGATGCCGTGGAAAATAGGCTCTTTATCATTATTTTTAATTGGGAGAACCAGGATTTTTGATTGTTGCGGATGTATCACAAGAGAAAGCATTTACGATACTGAATATACGCACATGTTATTAATCTAATGGGGTCAGGGTTGGGAGCCTCATTTTCTGCCGACATGTAATGTAACGGTTACGCAAAACTATATGAAGCTCCATGAGAAAAAGACCCAAAAGTGACAAAATGAAATTGGTTATACCGCATCCGGGACATTTTCTAGCATTAAAGGAAATATGCAGGGAAGCAACCAGGGAAGCCTATGAAATTTATATGGCTGGCACCCCCGAGGTACTTGGGAGCGGAAGAATTACCCTGCATGCACCATTGCTGGATGAAATCGAAAAGCAAACACAATACCTCCATGATAAAAAGTTAGAAATGGGGATTGTCATGAACCCTTCCTGCATGGGGGGTCAGCATCTCACCTCGCAGGGATACAACACGTTTAAATGGTATTTTGGAAAGCTGAACGACATCGGGGTGGATTCGGTTACAGTTGCAGAGCCTTACCTGATAGAATTACTTTCGAAGGAATTTCCTGACATGAAGGTCGTTGTTTCTACAATTTCGCATGTGGATTCGCCTGAAAGGGCGAGGTTTTACATTGAACTCGGTGCCGATGCCATAACGCTGGATACCAACATAAACCGGGACTTCGGCGTTCTGGAAGCCATAAAGGATGTTGCGGATTGTGAACTCAGGCTGCTGGTGAATGAAGCCTGCTTGTACAAATGCCCGTTCAGGTATTCCCACTTCAATCTGTTCTCCCACATGACAGGAACTGGGAACAAGCCCAATATTTTCAGCGATTTCTATTATGAAAAGTGTATGTCGTTCAGGGTAAGGTATCCTGAACTCGTTATAAAATCTCCCTGGATAAGACCAGAAGACCTCAAGGAATACGAGGCTTTTGGCATAGATTGTTTTAAGATGTCGGGGCGTGCCAACACCATAAGCTGGATAATAGATGTCATGAAAGCATACTCCAACCGGTCTTATGACGGGAACCTTATGGATATTCTTGACTGCCCGAGTGAGCTGCGGGATATGTTCTATATTCCGAACAAGGAGCTTGAGGGCGCGATAAAACAGTGGATGAATTGCAAGAAATTCTGCCATAAGTGCGGGTTCTGCAAAGCGACGGCGCAAAAGGTTATCAGGCTCTATGAATTCAAGGATATGCAGAGAAATACCCTGCCTTTAAGCGAGGTTCAAGAATGCGCGACTTCGTAGAAAAAATTCCAGAGAGCCGTGGAAAGCTTGAAAGTACCATAAGGAAATTCAAAGGGGCACCGGTTTATATTGCAGAATTAAAGGTGTTTGGAACCGCATGCGGATGCGTTGGCATGCTCGCGGATGTGAGGGGATTGCAGACAGAGGACATTGAAGTATATCAGGAACAGTTTGTGGATGTTCTATCCGAGATAAGCAGGAACCTTGGGTTAAAGCCTCATTTGCTCTACGCCCGTACTTTGCCTGGTTCCTTCGAGGTAGTGGCATTCACTGCAAGAGAACTGTGCAGCAGGTGCAGAAGTGAGCTTGCAAGCTTTGAAAAGCCAAGACCGGACTTGATAATACTGCATAAAGCATAAAATATGAGCGAAGATAAAGCAACTTTTGTAGCAGGGATAAAGAACAGGAAATATATAGACAACTACATCGAGAAATGGCTGAAGCTGGAAACACTCGATAAGCCGTACGTGGAATGCGAAATATGCGGATACATAAGCAATGCCTCCATTCACCAGCATCTTCTGATGCCAGAGGAACTGGATGCAAAAAATAACCGAATTATCCATTTATGTGCAAACTGTGATTATGAATTTCGTGCTCTGATAGATAAGTACCAGTTCAAAAGACCTCAAAGAATACCGCAGATGTACGAAGAGGCTTTTGAAAAATTAAAAGATAAGAAAAAGCGCTACAGGGAGATGCATCAGAGTCTGGAGAGAGTGGAAATTTGATATGAAGGGAATCCTGCTCATCCGTTTGCAATCACGTCAACCATCTCTATTTCGCTGCGGAAGTTATTTAGATACCATTCATGGAAGTCGTATTCTTTCTTCTTCAGCCTTATAGCTTGCCTCTTCATGTCGATATAATAGAGACAATTCACCCACATTCTGCACGGGCACTTGCGTTCTTTGCATCCGTTCATATTACCTACATTATCATGGTAATAATCATCTTAATTTATCACTTACTATATAAAATTTTTGGTTAAATTAAATCATTGTGTAGTCCAGAAACCATGATACCAATAGTTTTAAGTATTCTCCGAGCAACTCTGGAACACTATTGAACTACTTATTAATATTAAGGAGCTATATGGGAAACAGACCCCTCGACATTCTGAACAATGCATTGAATAAATCGGTACTGATACGCTTGAAGGGCTCACGGGAGTTCAGAGGCGAGCTGCAGGGATACGACATACACATGAACATCGTGCTTGCAAATGCCGAGGAAATAGTAGAGAACGGAACAAGGAAACTCGGAACAGCAGTTGTCCGGGGCGATAATATAGTATTCATTTCTCCATAGGTGATATAGATGTCAAAAGGTACGGCTTCAATGGGTAAGCGCCAGCATAAGACCCATGTAAAATGCAGAAGATGCGGAAGCGTTTCATTCAATACCCATACAAAGATGTGTGCATCATGTGGCTTTGGCAGGACAGCACGCATGAGAAGCTATAAATGGCAAGAAAAATGCGGCTATTAAAATATGCATGAAGAATGCGGCATAATTGGTGTCTCTTTTAAGGACGAAGCACCTGCCGCATTGTCCATCTATTATGCACTCTATGCCCTCCAGCACAGGGGGCAGGAATCAGCAGGCATAACCGTCCATGACGGAACACGCGTCCAGACATTAAAGGGCATGGGGCTCGTGCCTGATGTTTTTAACAAGGCTGATATACAGAAGCTGAAAGGCTATGTGGGCATCGGTCACGTCCGTTACTCCACCACAGGCGGCTCGAAGATTGAGAACTGCCAGCCACTGCTTGTTAGTTTTAAAAGCGGCACCATAGCAATAGCGCATAACGGCAATCTTGTAAATTCAAAGGAACTGAGGAGCGAACTTGAAAAGGAAGGGAGGATATTCCTTTCTGATTCCGATACAGAGGTCATAGCTCATCTTCTTGTTAAAGAGCTTATGCACAATGAGCTTCCCGATGCTGTAAGGGAGATGATGAAAAGGCTTGTGGGGTCTTATTCGCTCGCCATTCTCGTGGATAACAGGCTTGTCATCGTCCGCGACCCGCTTGGGGTAAAGCCGCTATGCCTTGGAAGGATAGATAATGGTTTTGTGGTTGCTTCGGAGAGCGTGGCAATCGATATCCTGAACGGCGAGTTCATGCGCGACATAGTCCCTGGGGAGATGCTGATTTTCTCCAACGGAAGCTTCGAAAGCCATGAGCTTGTTAAATCAAAGAATTATGCCCACTGCGTTTTTGAATATATATATTTTGCACGACCTGATTCTGTAATCGACGGGCAGCTCGTGTACGACGCAAGGCTGCGTATAGGCAAAGCGCTTTTTGAAGAACACCCGGTTAAGGCTGACATCATTTCCCCTGTGCCAGACTCGGGAATCACATATGCCATTGGTTTCTCAAAGCGCTCAGGCATCGATTATATGGAAGGACTGATGAAGAACCGCTACATTGGAAGGACTTTCATTATGCCTGGTCAGGATATGAGAGAAACGGCTGTGAGATTAAAACTCAATACCATAAAACCGAATATCGAGGGGAAGAGCATCGTGCTCATCGATGACAGCATCGTGCGTGGCACCACTTCGAGGAGAATAATTGATTTAATCCGAAAGGCCGGGACAAGGGAAGTGCACATGAGGGTAGCATCTCCGCCGATTATCTCGCCTTGCTATCTTGGAATCGACATGGCTACGCGTGAGGAACTCGTGGCTGCGCATAAAGCAGTCAAAGGCGTGGAGGCTCTGATCAATGCCGATTCCCTGGGTTATTTGAGTATCGAAGGGCTTGTGAAGGCGATAGGAATTCCCATGGATGATTTATGCGTGGGATGCTTGAGCGGTATTTATCCGGTCGAGATTCCGGGCGAGAAGTGCGGGAGAAGGCAGTTGAAGTTGTCGGAATTTGATGAGCCTTTGAAAAAAGAAGAGATATCGCTGGTTCAGCAAACCTGAGGGAAAAAATAGAGAGAACTTATATTTAACATTGAGGTATAATTATAGGCATAAAAGGAAATATATGCCATTAAAAGACGAACCTGTAGAGATTTTATCCTCGAAATATCATTTATGGGATGAGTTTGTAAAATTATATAAGGAGAAAAGAGGCCCAACCTTATGGTCTCCTCAGGTCACCGCACTCGAAAATGGGGCTTTAAATGATAAGAATTTTTTGATGGTTTCTTCTGCTGGCTCTGGAAAAACCCACATAGCCGAGATTATTATTCTTCATTCAGTTATGAATAAAACCAAACCTGCCGTTTATCTAGCACCATATAATGCTTTAGTTGAACAAAAAACAGATGATTTCAAAGATTTATTTGAATCTCCTCAATTAGGCCTTAAAGTATCTAAATCAACTTTAGAAGATGAATCAGATGATTTAGCAAAATTAACAAAATCAAACATAATTGTCATGACTTATGAAAAATTTGATTATTACTTGCGTAATTATCCCAAGTTTGTATCTTCCTTAAGTTGCGTAATAATTGATGAATTCCACATGATTGGTGAGGTAACAAGAGGCCCGCCTCTTGAAATTTTAGTTGCATTACTGAAAGAGAAATTTTCCACTGTAAAATTAGTAGGCTTAAGTGCAGTCATACCAAATTCTAAAGATATTTCCTTGTGGCTAGATGCAAACATTTGTAATATGGGGAACTGGAGGAAAAATCCCCTTTATGAAGGTGTCTATGATTTAGCAAAAAAATCTATTGAATTTTATGATCAATCCAAAAATTTAGTCAAAAAAGAATCTGTTAATGGTTATTGTGGAGATATTGTTTGTAATATTATCATTGATTTCATAAAAAAATGGGGAAGCATAAAAAATAGTAATAAGCCTCAGGTACTTGTATTTGCACCAAAGAGGAAATATTGTGTTGATCTAGCAGAAAAAATTTCTGAGTATTTGAGTAAAGTAGAAATTGTTCGAGGCTCAATGATAAGTGCAAACGTCTTAGAAGAAATATCAAAAAAAATGGATTCTTCGGATGGAGGCGATACTTATCTAATTAAAACCCTTAAAAAAACAATATCTGCTTCTGGGGTAGCTTTTCATCATGCAGGATTAAGTTCTAAAGTAAAACGAATTTTAGAAAAAGAATTTGAAGAGGGAAATCTACTCGTTTTGGTTTCGACTACAACCTTAGCAGCTGGAATTAATTTACCAGTTAAAAGGGTAATTATAACTGAACCTAAAGTTGGACTTGATGATATGATGGTTTCAGATTATAAAAACCTTGCAGGTAGGGCAGGCAGACCAAAATATACTTCTGAACCTGGAGAATGTGTAATAATCTCAGATAGGCCGATATTTACTGAAAGCTATAAGAATAACTATATTCTTGCTTCAATAGAACCCATGGAGAGCAAAATAAATCTTAAAGAACATCTCGGAATTATTTTAAATCTTGCACGAGGTTATCCATCAGTAGG
>DAHXMQ010000019.1 GCA_027371625.1 Candidatus Methanoperedentaceae archaeon
ATCCTTTGCAAGGGAAAGCGCCAGTTCCTCGTTGGTGAGCAGGATGGGACCTCCGCAGCATTTTGTCTTGTAATAATATCTGACAGGCTCTGCTCCGAGGCTTGCGATGAGGTTATCCAGCGACTTTGGGTTCTCGGGGCTGTCGAATTTGTTCTCCGGTCGTGTGAGAAGGCATCCGTAGTAGGGAGCGGCTTTTATCTTCAGCGGAAGCTTGACCTGCTCTGCCAGTTTGGGGAGCCCGAGGTCTTTTACTATCACTTCAAGCAGGTGTTTTGGTTTCGTATTGCCATCGTATTTCGTAACAAGGGCTTCGTTAATCCTGCTCCGAAGAGCACTGTCTTCAAGTGCTTTCTGTGTTCGCATCAGGTTCGAATAGCAGAGGTTGCAGGGTGTTGCGAGATCAAGCCCTTTTGAAGAGGCAAGCGTTCTTGCAGAGAGCGCAACTCTTGTGGTTCTGTCGGGAACATGCAGGGCGCCGCAACAGTTCCAGTTCTTTATCTCCTCAAGCTCAATACCAAGGCGCTTGAATACGGCTTCTACGGACATAAGGGAACAGGCGAGCTGGGTAAACGAGAAAGCAGGAATAGACCAAAAGGTCAAGGGATTGATAAAAGGTGCAGTTGTACGCATGGCTATGCTTTCGCCGCTTGTACCTCTTGAGAAAAAACTGGTGGACAGGACGCTCGTGGTAGGCGGAGGGATAGCAGGGATAACCACAGCCCTTGAAATGGCTGATAACCATGAGGTTATACTCATCGAAAAGCTGCCTTACATAGGCGGGCACATGATAGGATTGTCGAAGACCTTCCCAACGCTTGACTGCTCGCAGTGCATACTCACGCCGAAGATGGTGGCAATTCACAATCACCCGAATATCACCACGTTCACGCAGACAGAGGTTGCGGATGTGCAGGGAAGTCCGGGGGATTACTTAATAACGCTAAAACACAGCCCACGCTATGTGGATATCAAAAAATGCATAAACTGCGGGGCATGCGCCAGGAAATGCCCCTCAGGCGCGATATTCCTGCCTTTTGCCCAGGCAGTCCCGCAGGCATACATGATTGATATGTCGAAATGCAAGCGCTGCGGAGCCTGCGTGAAAGCGTGCTCCAGAGGAGCAATCAACCTCGACGCGAAGGAAGAAAAGAGTACGGTATCGGTCGGGGCAATAGCGATCGCTACGGGATTTGAGCCGCTCGACCTCTCCATCATCGAAGAATACAACTATCCTTCCCCTAACCTCCTGACGGCGGTCGAATTCGAGGAGATGCTCTCGGCAAAGAGCAAGACTGGCATGAGACTTCAGAAAGCAGATGGCACCTTCCCGAATAAGGTCGCATTCGTGCTGTGCGCCGGAAGCCGCGATTTCACAGGCAGGGGAAGAAAGCACTGCTCCAAGGTGTGCTGCATCTATTCGCAAAAACAGGCGCAGCTTGTCAAGAAGATGAAAGACGATGCCGAGACATGGCTCTTTTACATCGACATGCGCTCCTCTGGAAGGAGATTCGAGGAATTTTACCATCACACACAGGAAAAGGGAGTCAATTACGTGAGAGGAAAGGTTGCAGAGATAATACCGAAGAACGGAAATCTCATGGTGCAGTACGAGGATACCAATCTCGGCATGAAAGGGCAGGAGCTTTTTGATATGGTAGTTTTATGTCCTGCGCTCATTCCTTCTCAAGGTACAAAGGAGTTTGCTGATAAGCTCGGTATTCCGTTAGGTGATGACGGCTTTATCGAGGAAAAGCACGTAAAGCTTGACCCAGTGAATACCCTTAACCAGGCTGCGTTTGCGGCAGGCTGCGTCCTCGGACCGAAGGATATACACGATTCAGTAACGGAAGGCATAAGCGCGGCGCACAAGGTCTCCCAGTTCCTTGGGAAAGGTATCATTCTCATCCCGCCCGAAAAACCCATTATACTTGAGTGCAACGGATGCGGTGAATGTGTGAAAGCATGCCCCTATAATGCCCTCTCCCTCGATGGAGGAAAAGCAGTGCTATCACCTCTTGCATGCACGGGCTGTGGCATCTGCGTACCCGCATGCCCGATAAAAGGAATCGAGATCAGGAATTTCACACGTAATCAATTAAAAGCACAGCTCAAAGGAATATTGGGCGAGGGTGTGGGCGTGATTGTGTTCATCGACCCCTATGCTTATGCTGCTGCTGATATTGCGGGGGTTAACAGGAAGCAGTACTCGTCTCTTGTCAGGTTTGTGAGCCTGCCGTCCATCCATATACTGGATGCCGATGTCGTTAATGCCGCTTTTGAGTACGGCGCCGCAGGTGTGCTGCTTGTGGAAGGTACGACGGATGATAAACTCACATCGCGGTCGGATGAGCTGTACAAGAAGCTCAAGAAAGAGACGAGGAAGTACAAAAAGCCGCTTCGTTATTCGCATATCGAGACCGCACAGTATGAAAAACTTACAGACCTTTTGAATGTGTTTGCCTCGCAGGCTGAAGCGAAAGCGCAGAAGAGAAGTTTTGATGAATCCGTCAAAAAAGAACAGATAACATTGGATTCATCAAATAAAGAAGTAGGCACAGAAACCCAGGAAGAATGATAACAGGTGCTCCGATCAAGCTTAGTGTAATTCGTATAAGAAAGCTAAGGAATGTAGAAAAGGTAAAATGAGCAATACTTGGAAAATTTATCGTAAACATTATTAATCCGAATGTCAAAAAGGAGCAAGACTCATGAGGCTTAAGAAATTTTTAATTTATTCCCTTATAATATTGATGTCACTTCAACTGCTTCGGGAAGGAATACCTGGCTTCTTATGTCTGCATCGCCTGGAATTGAGATATCTATGCTTTTCCCTCCGACAATTGCCTGGGGCGCTGCGACAGGGATATCAATAGAATAATTCGAACCCTCCTTTACAGCCCAGTTCTGTGCTATGAAACCAATGCGCCCGTCCCATTTATTTCCGGCTTCAACCGAGCTGTTAAAATTGACTGTTATCTCTGTTCCGCCCGGAACCACCTGCTCATCCACTGTCATCCCTGTAAAACTCTGGGTATGGTCAAAATCATATAGCATTGTGATGCCGGACGCAGGAACTACAAACGAAAAACCATCAAGTGGCAGGGAGCCCGAATTCTCGATTTCAGCCTGTATCATCTCTTCAACTGTCCCGTCATCGTGCAGGGTTACGTTCAACACCCACCTGTTGAGGGATACGCCTGCCGCAGATACAGGATAAGCTGCCATCAATATTAT
>DAHXMQ010000039.1 GCA_027371625.1 Candidatus Methanoperedentaceae archaeon
GAAAGATTGCCCTTGTAGCATCGAAGGCGTCGTATCCATTGCGAAGCATCCCGGACACCGTGCTCTCGATATGCTGCACATGGGAATACTTAAGTACTGACATGAAATCATCAACTTTTACTGTTCCCCCTTTCGAAACCATCCGTACATCGTTGCGTCCGAGATCGACAAGCATCACATGCTCAGCCCGCTCCTTCTCGCTGCTTAGCATCTCCTTTGCAAATTCCTCATCCTGCTTCGCATTCTTCCCGCGCGGGCATGTGCCTGCAATGGGGTTGATTGCAACCTTCCGTTTATGGACGGAAAGCAGGGTTTCCGGGCTTGCGCCTATAATGGTAGTGCCGTTAAACTCAAAAAGGTACATGTAAGGGCTCGGATTAACGTTTCGCAATGCGGTATAAAGCTCAAGCGGCGACTGCTCTGTGATTATTTCATACCTGCGCGAGAGCACGACCTGGAAGATGTCGCCGTCAATTATGTGCTTCTTTGCTTTCCTAACAGCGTCTTCGTATTCCTTTTTTTCCATGTTGCAGGCGATTTTCAACGGATTGCTGCTTTTCAGAGCACATGGTTTTGCATCACCTATCGCAGAAGCAAGTTTTTGGGCATCTGCCAGCGCATTGCGGTAAACGTCAGTAGGTTCATCCCCGTTCAGGACAACCGGCGTCATGACTATATACGTTTCATCCGTCAGGTGGTCAAAAACCACTGTTTTCGTGGTGAGCGCAAACTGCGCATCTGGCGCCGGGCTTTCTCTTGCCTCTATATCGAGCCAGCAGTCATACGCCATATCATAGGCGCAAAAGCCGATCGCTCCACGAGAAACGTCTGCCTGTCAAACCCTCTGCCGATAAATTTTATATCCGAAGCCGCAAAAGCCGAGCGCAGGGCATCCATGGTATCAAAACCTTCCCTGATAACAAATGCATTGTTTTTCATGTCGCAGACTTTTGAAAGCGAAGCCTCTATAAACCCCATCAGGTTTGTCCTGTTCGTGTAATCAAGTGTTACCTTTCGATTCTTGATTGTTACCATCGCATCGGGTTCTGTCCCGACAAACGAGAACCGTGCATGCCTTTTCTCTTTCTCCACGGATTCAAGAAGATATGCACATTTTTTGTCAAGAGACGCGTACAGGTCAAGCGGCGAACACGCTGCTTTTACCTTTGCCATCAACTGGATTATCACGGGCTTTTCTTCCGCAAGCCTCTGGAATTCCTTCTCGCTTATGTCAAATTTCATGCATCCTCGCATTCCTGATAAAATTCATTACCTTCTGTTCGTCCTTTCTTCCATCGGTCTCAACGCCCTTGCAATTTCTGAGCTAAAAAAAATCAGGGAAACGGGTGTAAAGCTCATTAAAACAATACCTGTTCCGCAGAATGCAGAGACTGGGGCGATTATAAAACAGGTAAGCGAGCTTTCAGGCACAACTGATGCAGTGCTTCTTGATACCGTGCTTGACGGAAAGACCGGAGGAACAGGGGCGCCACATAACTGGGAGGTAAGCTCCGAGATTGTCCTCCATGCAGGCATGCCAGTAATATT
>DAHXMQ010000049.1 GCA_027371625.1 Candidatus Methanoperedentaceae archaeon
CTTCTCGCTGCTGCATCATTTCATGCCTTCAACGGGCTTCGGATAATCTTTTTTGATCTTGGGTTTGGAATAAAAAGACAGAAACTTAGTTTTGCACTTGCTCTTATTCTGACAGCCATAATCGCTGTGGTGGCAGCAGAACTACTATTTCCAATAATTTTCGGGAAGGGATGATATATGAGAAATTTTAGCACATTCCCGTGGCTACTTCAGAGAATAAGCGCTGCATTTCTGATTGTTCTCTTAATCATCCATTTCTGGGTGGGGCACTATGCTAATTTTGGAGCGCCAATAACATTTGCAGGTGTGCAGATGCGGCTTCAAAATACAGTATTTGTAATCCTGGATTCGATGCTCCTTGTATCTGTGGTATTTCATGGTCTGAACGGGGTAAGGAATATCATGCTTGATTACCCATTCCTCCTCCCTCTCAATAGATATGTCTCGCTCATTCTGCTTATCCTCGGAGCTGTAACTATAATTTTCGGGATTTATTCCCTGTATCCTTTCACGGTGGGAAGATAATGGCGCCTATTTTCCATCCCGTGCTTGTGATAGGAGGAGGGCTTGCAGGATTGCGTGCAGCGCTTGAAGTGAAAAAACACTGCGATGTCGCGGTGATATCGATGGTCTATCCTGTCAGGTCTCATTCATGTGCAGCGCAGGGCGGAATCAATGCTTCGCTTGGGAACGTGCCCGAAGGCAGGGGCGATACATGGGAGAAGCATGCCTATGATACGGTGAAAGGCTCTGATTTTCTTGCAGACCAAGATGCAGTGGAAATACTTGCAAGGGAAGCGCCTCTTCGTGTATATGAGATGGAACACTGGGGAACCCCCTTTTCGCGCACTCCTGAGGGCAGGATTGCACAGCGACCATTCGGAGGGGCGGAATTTCCAAGGACATGCTATGCCGAGGACACCACCGGACATGCCCTTCTCCAAACTATGAACGAGCAGGCTGTAAAAAACGGCATCAAGGTTTATGCAGAGCGTTTCGTTGTCTCGCTCGTTGTAAGGGATAAAAAGGTCGCAGGTTTAATTGCTCTCAACAGACTGACAGGTAAGCTGGAAACTTACGCCGCAAATGCAGTGGTACTATCCACAGGAGGAGCGGGAAGGATATATGCCGAGACCACCAATTCCCTCATAATGAGCGGATACGGCATTTATCTTGCCTACCGTGCAGGAGCTGCCTTAAAGGACATGGAGTTCATGCAGTTCCACCCGACCTCGCTTTTCCAGATCAACATCCTGCTTACAGAAGGGTGCAGGGGCGAAGGCGGGTATCTCCTGAACAAGAACGGCGACAGGTTCATGGCATGGTGCGCGCCGAAATCCATGGAGCTTGCGCCGAGGGATATTGTGGCAAGGGCTATTGCTACCGAAATCCTCGAAGGAAGGGGTGTCAACAACGAATATGTGTACCTTGACCTCCGCCATCTCGGCGAAAGGATAATCGAGGAGCGATTGCCGGGCATCAGGCGATTGTGCAGGAGCTTTATAGGCTTAGACCCGGTTCATGAACTAATCCCGGTCGAGCCTGCGCAACATTACACGATGGGAGGAATAGACTGCAATGTGAACGGCGGGACAGAGATTAAAGGTCTTTATGCAGCGGGTGAATGCGCCTGCGTGAGCGTTCATGGTGCCAATCGTTTAGGAGGGAACTCGCTGCTTGAGACGCTGGTGTTCGGAAAACGTGCGGGAGAGTCTGCTGCCGCCTTTGCGATGCACGAAGGCTCGGATATGAACAAGAGCAGTCAGGATGCAATAGAAGAGGAATATAGAAAGGCTGTCGAAAAGATAAAAGGAAGGGAAGGAAAGGAAAAAATAGCATCCATACGCAACGACCTCGGCAGAGTTATGAGCAAAAAGGTGGGGATATTCAGGAAGGAAAACGAACTTGAGGAAGCTGTCGAAGAAATCAGTAATCTGTCAGCGAGGTTTGAAAACGTCCATGTAAGTAAAGGCACTGTTTACAACCTCGAACTCATAAATGCCCTCGACCTTGAGGCGATGCTTGCACTTGCTGAGATTATAGCAAGAGGGGCATTATTGCGAAAGGAGAGCAGGGGTTCGCATTTCAGGATAGACTATCCTGAGCGCGATGATGCCAATTTTCTCAGGCACACGATAGCCCGCCTTGCGCCAGGTGGTGTTAAAATCGAATACAGGGGCGTTGCAATAACGAAATTCAAACCAGAAAAGAGGGTGTACTGATGGCTGAAATCAAGCTCAGAATATTCAGGTTTGATCCTGAAAATCCAAAACCTGTGCCACATTACCAGACATACACAATAGAGACAAACCCAGGCATGACAGTCCTCGGGGCGCTTTTCGATGTTCTTGACAACCAGGACGGGACTTTGTCATTCAGGTATTCATGCCGCTGGGCAATCTGCGGCTCCTGCGCCGTGTCTCTCAACGGCAAATGCAGGCTTGCCTGCGAGACGCAGGTCTCTGATTACAAGGGAACTCTCACCATCGAGCCGTTGCCGGGGTTTGATGTAATCAAAGACCTTGTTGTCGATATTGAACCTTTTTTTGAGAATTACATGAAAATCAAACCATATCTCATGTCGCAAGCTTCGCCGGAGAAAGAGAATATCCAGATGCAGGAGCAGGTTAACCTGATGCAGCCTCATGTCAGGTGCATCCTGTGTGCAGTATGTGAGTCCTCCTGCCCTGTGTCATGGACGAGCAGGGAGAAGTACGTCGGACCGATGGCGTTCACCAAGGTGTACAGGTTCAACCGCGACTCAAGGGATTCGGGAGGAAAAGAGAGGCTTGCGATAGTCGGGGACGAAAGCGGAGTGTGGCGATGCAGGACGATATTCAGATGCACGGAGTACTGCCCCAAGGATATACCCATTACGGAGGCGATTGAGTTTTTGAAGAGGAGGTATTTTAGGGATTGAGAGGTCACCTGTAAGCCCTCAATATCTCAAGCCCCTTCTCCGGAAGCTCAAGAATACTTGAGCAGAGGCAATCCCTGTCATCGCATACATTTTTACCTATCATGGCACTCGCATGCTCCTTATATACCTCCTCTGCTGTTCTCTTAAAATCATTATGATAATATGTGTTTATAACAAGCCCGCTTAAATCCACACTCCCGTTAAACGTCGGCTCCTTTTCAAACAAAGCAGGCACAGTGATGAGCTTTTTCCCATCCTCAAGCTCGGATAAAAACACAAATATCGTCCTTCCAACAAAAACCCCCGCTGCGGCTGCTTTTATACATCCTCTCAAACCTTTTCCACTGACATCGGTAATCAGTAACCCGCAGTATCCCACCCCTTTCCCGATGAAATACCTGACATTGAGGGTTAACTCAACATTCGTTATCGGTATTTTAATCTCAGAGTGTTCAACCCCAAGCTCCTCAAAACCATCCAATTTCATTGCTTTATTCTTTCAAGCCTCATCCTGAACTCTTTCCTGTGCCGTTTTTCCTCATCGAGTATATGCTTCAGCACCCCGACCACCTCTTTATCATCTATCATTTCGATCTGCCTTTTATACCTCTCCACTGCATCGGTCTCAAGCGCTATCTGCTTTTCCAACTGGCTTCTCAGGTCATCTCCCCCGAAGTCAAGCTCTTTGTGCTCCATAGAGGGCTTCCCGCCCCGCTTCATGATAAGCTCTGCAAGCCAGTTCATGTGCCTCATCTCGTCGATGGATATGGCTTCTGTAACCCTGCTCGGGTCGCACTTCGGGATTACGAAGGCGTTCCGCACATATATCATCGAGGCTTCAAGCTCCATGACAAAGTCCTCGTTCAGTAAGCGGAGTATTTCTTCGACTTCCAGATTCATGCCTCCTTAAAGGAATTGGAGAGATTACTATATATCTTTAATTGAATTTGTTGAAGCTTCCTTCTTCAGTTCATCGTTTGCACGATATGCAGCCACGATTGCTCCGAGCAGTATAGGTGCAATGAAGAACCCTGCGATTCCACCAACAAGCGCCCCCCCCAGGAATGCAATGATGATCAGCATAGGATGTATGTTGGAGCGGGATTGGATGATATACGGTCTGATTAGTATCTCAGGCGGGATTATCAGCACTAACAGGCAAACTACAAAGAAGATAAGCGCGCTCTGGGTTCCAAGTTCAAAATACCGGTATATCACAAGCGGCACTATCACCATCCAGCCTGCAAGAAATGGAACGATGGAAGCAATAAGCATGAGGGCAGAGAGCATAAGCACGTCTGAAAAACCAAATGCCCAGAAAACGATCAGCGATAAAATCCCCACTCCTATCGCGTTGTAGATATTTCCTATGAATATCGCAGAAAGGATGCTGTCGAAGTGCTTCATAAATTTCCCTGAGAAATCCTTTATATCATCGGGAATTATTTCATTTATCTTATCTACAAGACGAGCGCCGTCAACCAGCAGGTAGTAACATAGAACTACCGCAATCACTATATTAATGAGGAGAATCGCAATCTCTTTTGCGATTGTTCCGACCGGAAGCTGCTTCACTATCGGCATAAGGTAGGAGGTAAAATTCGTTATGATGTCAATGACCCTGCTCCTGGCGAACGCGGGGAGGTTAAGCCTTTCCACGTTGCGCAGTAATACCCCGATCACATAGTCCTGATTCTGGATTGTCCAGATAATCGTATTGAAAAATTCAATAACACCCAGCCCGATGATGAGGAAAATCGGAAGGACAATGGTACTCGTGGCAAGGTATGGCGATAATCTTGGTACATGCCTTTCGAAGATGTTTTTCAGCGGACGAGCAACGTATGCAAGCACAACGCCCATGATTATACCATCGAGGAGAGGGAATATGATGTTTATGAAAAGCGCTGCAACCAGAAATAGACTCACTGCAACCACTATTTTCCATTTGTGTTTTATTAGAACAGATACTCCATCTGTTAGTTGCGAGTTGGGCATTGGCATTAATAATGCTTTCAGAGAATATATATTTGGCTTTGCCCTCACTTGCCAAGGCTATATCCCTTTATACTATCACTAAGATAAGTAAAATAAAATGTCCGATAACAAATATTTTGCCGCTCATAAGGAAATAACAGGGGTCGCAAGGCTCTCTATATATTCCAATACTCTTTTACTTTTCATGAAGCTTGCAGCAGGGCTTTTCATGGGCTCGATAAGCGTACTCTCTGAAGCCTTACATTCAGGCATAGACCTCATGGCTGCTGTTATTGCCAATTATTCGGTGAGAAAAGCCGGAAAACCTGCCGACGAGATACACAAATTCGGGCACGGCAAGTTTGAAAACATGTCGGGTACGATCGAGGCGATACTTATTTTCATAGCGGCGTTAATCATACTGTTCGAGGCGGGTAGAAAAATAATAAGTGGAAGCAAGGTTGAATACGTAGGCGCAGGGATTGTCATTATGGGCATATCTGCAGTCGCGAATTTTATTGTTTCAAGGAAAATCATGAAGGTTGCACGAAGTGCCGAATCTATTGCGCTCGAAGCAGATGCATTTCATCTATCCACGGATGTTTTTACGTCGGTTGGGGTATTTGCAGGTCTTTTTCTGATAAGGCTGACAGGTAATCCGATTTTTGACCCGATTCTGGCAATAATCGTTGCGCTCGTCATCATCAAAGCAGCGTATGACGTGACGAAACGCTCCCTCTCAGGTTTGATGGATGTAAAGCTTTCTGACAGGGAAGAGAGTATTATTAAATCCATAATATCCGAGCATTATTCGCAATATGCGGAATACCATGACCTGAGAACGAGGATGTCGGGTGCAGAGAGGTATGTGGATTTGCATCTTGTTGTGCCAAAGAACCAGCACGTTGCCGATGCGCATGAATTCTGCGACCATCTTGAAAAGGATATCAAAGAAAAAATCCCGAATCTTTCAATTCTTATACACATCGAGCCGTGCGAAGAAGCCTGCGAAATTTGCAGGAAGCTGTATGTATGCAAAGAAGCCAGCCATGATTAGAGCATCTTCATAATTGCATCTCTTCCAGACATTCCAACCGTTATGCTGAGCTTCTTTGCAGCCTCAGAGACATCGACTGCTCTTGCATTCAAAACATCATCGAAGCTTCTTACGCCTGTCACTCTGACAGCCACATCCCCCAATTTATTAGCCACGTCGATATTTAAATAACCGCACATCACAAAGCCTTTTGCTGCCTTTATAACGAGCAGGGGCGCATGCTCCATATCCATTTTTAATCCAAGCGCAGTGCCATTTTCAAGTCTAATCTCTTCAATGAGCATAATTCTACGTGGTTTTACCGATAGAAATATTTTATTATGGACTAAAAGAAGTAGGCATGGATGAGCTTCATAAAAACCTGAAGATTGCAATAATATTAACAGCACTTGTCTTTATCCTTGAATTCGCAGGCGGGATAATATCAAGCAGCCTCGCACTACTTTCAGACGCTTTCCATGTATTCATGGATGTGGTGGCGTTGGTTCTCTCCTTCGGCGCCTTGAAGATATCAGCCCGCCCTTCCAACAGGAATGTAACCTTCGGCTATCACAGGTTTGAGATTTTTGCTGCGATGATTAATGGGCTTACGATTATCGTTATAGCATTTTTCATCTTCTACGAAGCCTATGGGAGGATATTGAAGCCTCCGACTGTAAATGGCGCTCAGGTACTCGTTATAGCTTCCATAGGATTGGCTGTCAATACATGGGCTGCTTTAAAGCTGCACGGGCATCATGACCTCAATATCAAGGGTGTATATCTTCATGTTATCGGCGATGCCCTTGCTTCGGTGGCTGTGATAGCAGGCGCAGTGGTTATTATCTCCACCGGAGAAAGTATTGTGGACCCGGTACTCAGTATTTTAATCGGCACGATGCTTCTGTACGGGGCATTCAAACTCGTATTTGGCTCTGCTCGCATATTGCTTGAATTCGCGCCAACGCATGTGGATGCAGATACGCTGGCAAAGGCTTTGGTGGAAATAGAAGGAATCAAAGGCGCACACGACATCCATATCTGGAGCATCTGTTCCAATATCCATGCCATGAGCGCCCATGTACTTGTCGATAGAATCCATGTCCAGCAGACGGAGGTAATGATAAGTAAGATAAGCAGGATGGTAAAAGACAGGTTCAGGATACTGCATACCACGTTACAGTTCGAATGCGCCGAATGCGAACCTGTGGAGATAGGACATGAGGATTATCATTAGCTCTTCTTCCCGCTCATGATTTTCCCGAGTTTGAGCAGGACATTCTCTACTTTAACCTTTAATGATTTTTGTGGTTCGACCGGGTTCAGTGGTGCCTGTGCTACAGGTTTTTCCGGTTCTTCTGGCTTCCTGACCATTAGTCGTGGTTTTTCACTTTCAAGGAGGTACCAGGATATGACCTCGGTGGAAGCTGCCACTGCGATAATCGCAGACCAGATTAAAAGCAGGATGTGAAGGTTTTGTATATATATCCCGCCAAATGAGAACTGCTGCTCTTTAAAAAACCCTATCGTCTGGGCGGGCAGGATAACGACCGAAGCCACAGGAACAAGTACCAGCACAAGAGATGCAAGTATAGGCGAGATATATACCAGAATCATTAAAATTGCAACGACATATATAAAAAATATCATAGTTGAAACAATATCCATGATTATTTCCTCCTTTTAACCGTGGCTAACAGATATGCGATCAGCGTCGCACCTGTAATAATTCCTGCAATTGCGATGAACGATGCAATCATAAACGATAGTATCTCATGCTGCCCTGAATTTAAAGCCGATGCTCCTTCTGTTTTTCCATTATTATCAACGCCTTGAGCTTCTGGTTCAACAATATTGGACTGCGCGCGTCTTACGTCGCCGCGAATATCGCGATATGTTGCGTCTGCTGCAGGAAGTTTTTCTATATTGCCTTTTAAGAAATACGTGATGGTAGCACTTTCACCTGCATCAACAAAACCCGACATCGTTGTTATTCCACTCACAACCTGATAACCATCAGGTATGTTATCCGATACCTTCACACTCGCATCCCTGTCACCAGTATTGCTTACAATAAGTTGAACCTCGGTTTCGCTGTTATTGTTTATTGCTGTTTTGGTCATACTTATATAGGGCATATGCACGGTCATTCTCACTGGTTTTGATGCTGATGAACCTTCATTCCACTGGGCTGTTGCAGCAGGGAGAGAATATGATCCAGGTCTTTGCGGTGTAACATAATACGACAGGGTTGTGGAATTCTTTGCACCGAGTTCTATATCCCAGTCAAGTTGTTTCGCCCCAAGTTCCCCAGGTATTATGTCGTGGACATGTATTGATTTATTATTCAAGCCAGAATTATAAACATAGAGTTCCACACTGACGTTTTCATCATCCGTATCACTCGGCACGCGTTTTATTATAGAAATCTCGGGAGTGATGACTACATTCTTACTTACGGTGATTACATGGACATTGTTGTAATAGTCCTGCGTTTCGATTGTTGCGGTGATGGTGAGTGTGGAATTGGAAGGCTGCCCGCTTATCTGTGAAAGGAAGGACTGTGTACCGTTAAAACCTGTTGCTGTGAAATTATCGGGAAGGATTTCAGCATTCGAGTTGGTTTGAAGAGTTACTCCCAGTATATTCTGGGTACCATCGCTCGCTATTTTTACTGTAACAGGGACAGTTTCATCAGGATAATATTCATCCTTATCAGTCAGCACCTGGGCTTGAATGGCAGGAGCCTTATTTGTAAAGAATTCAAGTTCTATAGAACCCGTTATGTTTATATCCCTGACTACGAACCTGAGATTCCCGTAGTTTTTTGTGCCGTTATTTAAAAAGGTATTTTTTTCAGTCATGCTGTTGTTTGATACTATCAGGTTCACCGAATCGCTACTAATGGTGTCGATATTGAAAGTATAATTTCCGATGGTGTATGTCTCGCCCCACTTCAACACTGTTCTGGATAGCGGTCTCCAGATATTTACATTCTCAGGTTTACTAATTGCTATCCACGAATAATCCCCCTTAATTCCAAGCAGGGTTATTCCGATATTGTCGTACTGCTTGAAATCGTTTACATAAAGCTCATAGGTTTCTATCGGATTTCCGTTTTTATAAACCGTAATATCTGCTTTGGTATTATCCAATACATCTGGTTTTATGACATAATCCTCAAAGGATGTGGTTTGGTTGGATCTGATTAACCCCGAGTATTGAGCAGCCCAGACATTATCTGCGCCTGCTGATGCAATTGGGAGAATACCGATTATTATGAAACATATTGCAATTTTTATGCTCATTATGCTCATAATTGAATTCAAAGTGCTTTAAACTTTTCTTGTAACCAATAATATTATATCTCATAATGATAATTATAACGTATTTAAAGGAGAACCGTATGTTCAAAGGCTTGTCGGGAAAATTTGGATTGGCAGTGCCCGGATCGTCTCTTGCTAAAAAACTTGAGAGGATAAAAAACACCCCGGTGACGCATGAAACGGGTAGTGCCTTATCCCCGGATGTAATAGAAAAACTCCGGGAGGAGCTTAAAAAAACCCCCGAAGAGCTGAACAAAAAAATAGAAGAGATGGTCAATTCAAAATCGGAGCAGATAAAAGCCAATGCAGAAGCAGTAAAGAACATTGAGGCACAGGTCAGTAAGCTGGAACAAACAATAACGTCAGGGAAAAAAGGTACAGACGATTTTAAGGCAAGGCTGGACAAGCTGGATGAGACAGTACTGGAATTATTGTCGCTGTATGAAGTCGTGTCCAGTACCGTGAACCCCTTTTTGGATAATATAGAGAGCCCGGTGGCTAAAAAGCTATCTGATATTGAAAAAAAGGTCGAAGAGCTGAGCCAGAAAAACCCGGAGGTACCGGTAGATCTCACAACGGATTTTGATAATAAATTCAAAGCTCTTGAAAGCAATATGGGAAACTTGAAAAAAATGGTGGAGTCGATTGTTGTAAATGAAGATGCCCTGGTTGAGAAAGTTTCAGGACAGGTTCTGGAACGCATCAAACCGGTGATGCAGGCGCCAAAGTCTGAAATTTCTTCAATCCCCGAGACGGCGGAGGCATCTACGCAGCAAACAGAAGAAACACTTGGGTACAGTGAAGATCAGGGCATAAAGCTTGTCACTCTGGATAACAAGCCTGAAACCTCAGTTATTCTTCTCAACTGGATACAATTCCTGATGGAAAAGGTGGGAAGAAATAACTTAATCGATATACTTGAATACTACATCGAAATCGGCTGGATAAGCGAAAGCGTAAGTTCAATAATGATAGATTATGCGAACGGGATAGATTATTATGTGGAAAGACCGACATGGAAACTTCTTCCCGAAGACCACACGAAATCCCTCATGTTTATAGAACAATTAAGGGGCAGGAAGATAGATAAAAACTTAATTTCAAGGCTTGAGCGGGATATTGACAAGATTATCCGCAGCAGTGAAGTCCTGGTTAAATGATTTTTCTTTTGCCTTTGCCATACGTGTAGAACAGCAGCATAATTAAGAGCGCGCTCGCTGCTATTGTTACCAACGCCATGGCTTGATGCGAGCTTTTGTATGCGTAAATGGAAATTAGCGTTCCCAAGGACATTGCTACAGGCATTAACATACTGAGTATTGTAAATTCTTTTGATACCATGTTCACCCCAGCATGTGAAGCATTGCAACAAACGAAATCTCTGCCGCAACAGCAGAAAGCCACACCATGCCCACAAAATGAATATAAGTATTGAAAACACTGCCTCCATCCACAGCCCTTAACATGAGCGCAGAAAGCAAAGAATGCCCTACCATCATGCTCATAAGCAACAGTGCAAGCAAATTTATATCAACACTGTTGCTGCCCAGAGAAAAAATAGAGGTCATTCCAGCAGGCATAGACACGCCTGAAAATGTTTTTGTCAGCATCTCGACAATCCCGAGCGTGAGAAACATGGTGAGGGCAATCCCGCCTGTCAATCCATATACTTCCCCGACGAGGCTTCTCGCCAGAGTATAACGAAGTTTTCTCAGCGATACGATGCGCATAAAATTGTCCCCGATTATCTCGCCGATAACTTCTGGTTTCCCTCCCTTGTCGATTCCTTCGGCAAATATACTGGCGAACCGCTCGATGAGGTTACTGCCAGTGCCTGCTGCAAAATAGTTCCAAGACATATATTTATTGATTCTGGTCTCAAGACGTTTGTATAAATCATTGACCTCGATAGTGAGCGGACCAAAATCATGGTAGGTCAGGTTGCGGAGCGATTCCCGGATAATACCTCCTCTTGCTCCCGCAGTTGAGCCCAGCGCCCTCACGAACTGAGAAAAATTATCATCTTTTCTTTTTATCAATTCTTCTTCCCTTCGTGCATAGTACCCGGTTATAGCAAGGGGAGAGAGGGATATTGCGATCAGTATGGTAACCGGGAGTCCTCCTCCCCAGAGCAATAGTATGACTGCTATGATTGTGCTTCCAATTACTGAAATCGGAAAAGACATGCGTATAACCTTTTCAGCATCAGTTTCGATGTTAAGTGTGTGCCAGATGTTATCTTTTGGTGCCTTCGTTTTCATGATATACACAATAACCCCCTCAGCCGCCAGAAATGCCACAATAGAACCCTCTAAGAGAAAATAAAGCGGCATGCCCGTTATTATAGGCATTATCAAGGAGATAGATGTAAGGAAGATGAGGGCTGTCATCATTGCAATGAATATCTCTTTTACCATCTGGATTTCGCTGAGGGATTTCTTATACATGGTATCGAATTCATTCATCACGACTTTCTGTTCCGTCCATACAAACTGGTCAAAGGGCTCTCCTGCTTCAGCAGAATGCGCCAGTCTATCGAGAAAATCCGCAAAAATCGCTGATGGTGTTCTTTTTGCAATGAACCTGCAAGCCTGGGCAAGGCTGAGATTCCAGTCGTTCATCAATGAATAAATCTTACCTGTTTCCGTGGCAAGATAGCCGTATGATTCATGCATGGAAAGATTATGAATAACCTCTTTCCTTGCCATGTTGGATGATGCCAGCACTCCCATATGCGTGATATAATAATGCATGTTCAGGTCTATCTGGCTTTTTTTGACCCCCATCACGGAAAGTGGATAAAAAATTACAAGCCCTATACAGAGCACAGGAACAAGTAAAAGCACGAACAGGAATATGCCTGACACAAGACTTGGCACAAGAAGAAACATGATGAACGGGAAAAAAATGCCCATACCCGCAACAGGGAGGGCAAACTTCATCATGTACTGCTCACGGGTAATGTCCATACATTCGAATGCTTTTTCAAACATGGTACACCTATAGTGCAAAAGGGAGTCCGTCAACTCCACTTCTTTCGTAAGCCCATATTATATCTTTTACTTTATAATAATCAGTTATGTTCTGCTCTACCATTTTTTCAAATACCTTTGCCCTGATCTCAAGCTCTCTGTATATCTTTTTTTTATCAGCATGCCCAAGTTTTTGAGCCACGAGATTTTCAAGGATATAGCTGTTGTTCAATCCCCTGAAATTATGCTTATCACGGATAGGGTCGTACTGGAAAACCGCCCTTGTTACAACGCCCTTTGATTCTTCCAGATACCCTTCTATCTCCTCAACCGCAATGCATCGCCGCAGAAACACACCCTGCCGGTAAACTGCCTGCAGGATTATCACCACGTGCAGGTTATCGATGAAAGTAACAGGGACTTTAATGGGGTCGCCTGTAATCCTCTGGATGAGTTTCTTTACAGACGAGGCATGGAATGTTGCCATGACAGAATTACCAGCCTGCATCGCCTGGAACGCCACCGCCCCCTCTATACCCCTGATCTCGCCTACGATTACGTAAGTAGGGCGCGAGCGCAGTGCCAGTTTGAGCAGCGAGAACATATCAACCTGCGAATTTTTCGGACCTGTCTCACGGGTAATCATCTGTTGCCACACTGACTGCGGCGCCACGACCTCGGCTGTGTCCTCAACGCTGTATATTTTGCCCTTTGAATTTATAAAGGGCAGTATGGAATTAAGAGCTGTTGTCTTTCCACTGGCGGTTTCACCGCTTACGAATACGTTCATACCGTTTTCAAGACATATCCAGAGGTAAGCCGCTATCTCGGCGCTGATACTGCCCCATTTTATGAGTTGTGTCGCACTTGTTGGTATGGCATTGAACTTTCTCATGGTAAACGAGCTGCCACGCCTGCTTACTTCACGGCTGTAGATGATGTTGATGCGCGAACCGTCGGGCAATGCGCCATCCACGATAGGTCTGAAATCACTCACAGGTCTTCCTATACGTTCACTCATCACACGCATCCATTCATCAAGTTCCTCATCTAAGGAAAAATGGAGGTTTGTCTCCATCATGCCAAAAACTTTATGCACCACAAATATATTTTGCTTGCCTATATTATTAATGTCTTCAAGATAAGGATCGCGGATTATCGGTTCAATTATACCGTGACCTACCACGTTCCTGTCGATAAAATACTTGATTTTTTTTAACTGTTCTTCAGTTACTGCAACTTTCTCCTTATCTTTTGAAGCTCCTATTACAGTTACTTTTTCAATAAGCCTCTTGAAATGCTCTCTGAGCTTTTCCATGTTATCTGCAACAGGCTCCTGTGGTGTTTTTTTCAGAATTATGCTTAAAATTTCTTCATATCTGCTTTTTTCGACCTGCGTCATCTCCGGTTCTATAGAATAATATCTGGCAGGAGTTTCTGGGGTTACGTAAATATGAATAAAAATCGGGTCGCCTACGGGATATATAACGTTAATGTTTTTTTTATCTATATCTCTTGAGAGCTGCGGCATGAAC
>DAHXMQ010000050.1 GCA_027371625.1 Candidatus Methanoperedentaceae archaeon
CATCAGGTCATGGTTTATCCGCGCAAGATTGAAATTGAACGTGCCGGCAAAAACCCCTTCTCGGAGCATGGGATGTGTGTCATTTTCAATGCTTTTCAGCCTTTGCTTCGATTGCTTCTCACGTGCCATTTTTAATGGTAGAGAGAGCCCGCTTTCATTTTCTCTCCAGTAATGAGAAATGTATAGAAAGAGATGCTCCCTGTCGAGATTGCTCCAAAGCTTCATATCCCTGTACCTTCGTGAAAGTGCATCGTAGAACTCTTTTATAGCGTCATCGATATCCTTCTTCGACATCCCGTGCAATGTCACATAATCATACCACAGGGAAATGTCCTTGTTCTCGTCCACTATACTGCGTATGCCGAACAAGAGAGGCATCTGGTGCACCCTGGAATGCTTGGTAAGCTGAAAGCTCCCGAACGAAAGAGACCTTACGACATTGCTATGCGCCAAAATAAAATCCATCGTTTCTTTTGCCTCCTCTTTCGTCTCGGTAGGAAAACCAAATATCAAAAAAAGATGCGTCCAGATGCCAGCTTCAACGCAGTATCTGCATATCTTTAGGACATTCTCTTTTTTTATCCCTTTATCCATGCAGCCCAGTATCCTGTCGTTTGCAGACTCAAGACCGAAATACAGCATTTTGCACCCTGCGTTTGCAAGTTTTCTGCCGAGTTCTGAGGAGAATGAGGGCTCGAACCTCGAATCTGCAAGCCATGAAATATCAAGCTTATTCTCTATGAGCCTGTCAGATAATTCCCCCATCAGTTTAGGAGCCACGCCTTCATCCTGAAAAGTAAAAAATCGCGTTTTGTATCTGCTTTTCAATGTATTCATGTCGTTATACAGAAGCTCGACATCCCTTGGTCTGTATCTGCCTGCATAACCATAGCCGTGGTCGCAGAAAGTGCATCTCCGCCAGTAGCATCCTCTCGATGAGAGCACAGGTAGAACAAGCTCGGGCGAAAAATACAGCTCAAGAGGGAAACCGTCAAAGCATGGGGTGGGTAAGGAATTGATATCTTCCCCTTCAGAACTTATCTTATTGACCCTGATTTCAGACCCATCTTTATAGATAAGATTGGGAATATTTCTTATATCAAATTCGCCTTTGCGGTATTTAATCAATGCCAGCAGTGAACTCTCGCCCTCATGCACTATAACGCTGTCAAAAACCGAGAACAGCTCCTTATTCCCGCTTATCTCGTTAATTAATCGGGTGAAAACGCTGCCACCGATATTTATATGAATGCTGTCATCTGCTTTTTTAATCAGGCTGGCAAGCGTTAATCCTGGGATTATCTGGCTGGTATTGATTATTGAAATGCCTACAAGCTCTGGTTCATTTTCAAGGATTTTTTGAAGCGTGTTTTTCTCGAAATACTCGATGAAAAGATTCTCCTCTCTATCGTTGATGGCTGAAAGCACCTCTTGGCTTGAGCGGCAGGAGCGGCGCATATCGTAGGCATGGAAAGTCAGGTTCGTGGGATAATAGGCTGACGAGGCAAGCAGGAGTCCGAGTTCAAGAATCCGGAATGCATAGTTGAATTCATCAAACTCGTAGAATTTATTTTTATCTCTTAAGATTTTTTTTGCATTTTCTACTTTTTCTATAGCATATTCTCCAAAAAGAACAGAGCTGCCGAGCAAAGCGTACTTCTTCTGAAGCTCTGAAGGCAACTCTTTCCTGGATTCAAGCTCGTAAAACTTCGAACGCACCCTTTTATAAAATGGAATAAGCCCTTTTTTGCTCAATATATCATCGTAAAAGGTCACATTGAGATCCATCTGTTCCACGTCGCATTTATTGGCTTTCAAAAAAGCAGTCAGGGAAGGAAGGCTCAGATAAGGCTGTGTGGGAATCCACTGCGGCGGGAATAATAATTTTGTAAGCATAAATGCACCATAAGCTTTATGTTACCTAATAAGGATTTCATATTAAAAAGTGATTCCCATGACCGACGATAAATCAAAATATGTTGGCGATGAATTTGTTGAAGAGGAAGGCGTTGTTGACGAGAAGGGAAACGACTTTGAAGGGCTGTATGATCTGGTTTTACCTCCAGGAGTCCCTCACAAGGTGATCCACGAAGCTGTTGAGAAATTTAATTTGGAGGTCACCACCCGAAGATGCGCCTTGAAAACAACCGATGTGGAGCCTGAGAATCTTCTGGTACTGCGCGGGGAACTGGATGCAGTGAACAGCGCACATGATTATA
>DAHXMQ010000057.1 GCA_027371625.1 Candidatus Methanoperedentaceae archaeon
TAAAGAGGCTTCAGAATTGGGTGGCAATTCAAATGAGATCTATATAATAAGAGACCTTGCAAATTATTATAATAACAGGGCGCTCAGGCTTGGGAGGGAACTGGGTAAACCCGTTTTGAAGCCAAAGAAAGAAACCTCCGAGCTTTTTATATCCGAACTGCTCAAAGGAACGGAAGTAAGCGAGCAGGTTTTTGAAGCTGTATTGAAAATAGCCATCGAAATAAGCAGCGAAGGAAGAGAGGGGCGCGCCGTAGGCACGGCTTTTATTATTGGCGACACGGCAAGCGTCATGGCTAAGTCAAGGCAGCTTGTATTGAATCCTTTTGAGGGACACAAAAAGGAAGAAAGGCTTGTAACAGAAGCAGAGACGCTGAACAACATCAAGGAGTTTGCACAATTGGACGGGGTTTTCGTAATCTCAGGCGACGGCGTGGTTGAAGCTGCAGGGCGATATATTACCACTGATACAGGCGTAATAAAAATACCAAGAGGGCTCGGTACACGCCACTCCTCAGTTGCTGCGCTCACCTCGGTGACAAAAGCTATTGGCATTGTAGTTTCCCAGAGCGGCGGCGTAATCAGGATATTCAGGGATGGCAGGATAGCAGCCACCGTGAAACCCTGACGAAACATTCATGTTCATCATCGCCTTTTGAGTACAAAATTCAGGAAAGTGACAATGGTAGATATTCTGCCCTTTAAGGCTACTATACTTAACCCGGAAATGCAGGTAGAAAAGCTTGTTTGCCCAGTTTATGATACCATAGACGGTGCCGATTATCAGAAATACGCAAGGGAAAAAAACAATATCATCCACGTTACCACGAGAAGAAAGGACGTGAAAAGGGATGAGTTTATTGTTCAGGCTAAGAAAGAATTTTCTCGTTTCATGAATTCAAAAATCCTTGTAGAGAGAGATAAGCCTGCGCTTTATATCTACGGCATCATGTATTCCCTGAAGCCTGAGACTCTTGATCTGCTTCCTGAAAAAGAGAGGCGAGACCTGTATTTTGTTTTCGGGCTTGTCTGTCTTGTAAAAGCCGAGGAACTGGGAAAGGGAAACATCGTAGGTCATGAGAACATTTTTGAGGTCAATACAAAAGAACGCTACAACCTGATGAAAGCATGCATGATGAATTTCTCTCCGATTACCGCAGAGTACAGCATGCCAGGGCACGAATTGAACAACCTTTTCGAAGAATACCTTGGATTCAGGCGTCCTCAGTATATTCAAAAAAAAATCCCCCTCGTCGATGTAACCCTGAACGGCAGCCGCCATTTACTCTGGGAAATAAAAGATGAAAGCCTTATCGGGAAAATCACTGAAATGGTTTCGGAACTGAAACTGCTCATTCTTGACGGGCACCACAGATATACTGCAGCCAGCCTCATGCGCCAAAGAGACGGGATAGAATATACCATTATGATGATGCTGGAGGGTGGGGACAGGGCTCTTTTGTTATTGCCGTGGCACAGGGCTGTGAAGAATTTCGGCAGGAAGGAACTTGAAAGCAGGATACGTGAGAACTTTTCAAGAGAATTGTTCGAGGAAAATGGTGAAGAGTTCTATTCACAACTGCGAGTTCGAAGCGGCGAGTTCGATGTTAAGCTCGGCATGTACGATGGGGAAAAATTCAGCATTCTCCGGGCGAATGAAAACGCTGTACGGAAGCTTTGCGAAAAACGAAAAGAGAATGTGGGGCTTGACCTCATGGTTCTCCATGAGTGGCTTATCAACCCCGTAATAAAAAAACCTGAAGATGACGTATCGTTCAATGCAAGCCCATCCGAAGCTATAGCAAAGGTGGATAGCAAGGAATTTGATGTTGCTTTCCTGCTGAACCCTGTTTCTATTAAAGACGTGGAGAGAAAAGCATTCAAAGAGCATAGGAACTTCCCGCAGAAATCCACGCTTTTCCTTCCCAAGGTTGCTGAAGGGATAGTGATGAGGAGAATAGATTAATCGCATGCTGTGCCATATTCCTGCATTGATGGATAAAGGCATGCCTGTAAGCGTGCTTTTTACCAACGAGAAAGGTGAACAATCCGCACTTATGTACTGTGAACTGGTACAGAAGGCAAGGTTTGGCGAGGCTTTTCTTATAAAAAACCAGGGATGCAGGGTAGGTGCGTACGTGCTTGGTGAAACTGAAACAAGTCCAGAGGATTACTATTATAGCTCAAAAAGATACAAAGATCGGAACGCTGCGAAAATTGCGGTGGCAGGTCTTCACAGGCTAACAAAAAAAGGAAAGTCAATAAAAATAACCCCATACTCAGGCGAGGAATTCGATATCCTTCTCCTTTTCCTGAAACCAGAGCGGGCGATGCGAATAATCCAGGCTCATGCTTACCGTTTAGGAAAACCTGTTGAGTTACAAACAGGTGGCATTGCATCCATATGCGGCGACTCTACAGCTTATCCATTGAAGGGGAAGCTCGGCATATCACTTGGATGTAAGGGTTCAAGGAAGCACAGCCGATACGGGGATGATGAAGTTGTGGTTGGGATACCGTTTCAATTAGCCCATGAAATTGACGATGCCCTTGGAAAAATTCCGCAGACAAAGGTGTAGTCCCATCCGCCGAAATGATTATAAAAGATAAACCCGAATAAGCAAATGAATGTCAAAAAAGAAGAAGCAAAAGCCTCCTGAGAAAAAATCAAACACAATAATATATGCAGCAATCGCAGTGCTGGCAGTTGTTGTTATTGCAATAATTTTATTAAATTTCTCATCCGCACCGCAGCCACCTGAGAAACTTCCGACTTCAGGTGGATACGAGAAGCTGAGTTTTCCCACTACATACGAGCCAGGCAAGGTTAAAATCATGGAGTTTTTGAAATTCAACTGCCCTTTTTGTTATAATCTTCATACGAAGCTGCCCCAGATTCTGGAAAAATACGGCGATAATGTCACGGTAACGTATGTTCCGATAGTCTGGCCTGGAGAATCAACCAAGAGCATAGAAGCTTATATCATCGCTGACCAGATGGGAAAGGGTAAGGAGATGCAGGATGCCCTGTTTAATGAGGCGGCTGCGGAAGGATTAACGCAAGGGAATGAAAATCTGATGATGATGGATAACGTGCAGACCCTTGAAAATGTAGCTGCGAGTATAGGGCTTGGCTCAGACTTCAATGCGAAACTTGAGGGAGGTTACGCAGTGGATGCAGCTAAAGCAAATCTTGAAAATATGTCGAAGTATAATGTGGACGCGACTCCAACGATTATAATCAACGGGAATATTAAAGTTTACCCAGCAACAGCAGAGAATCTTGACACGGTTATAGGCTCACTTCTCAGTTAAATAATCCCGGCGTACATCAGAACCGCAATAATCAGCAAAGTCGCACCTGTAATCAGGCGCAACAGTGACCGCCTCTCTTTCCTGAATCTCTCGACCTTTTCAGGGTTCAAGCCGAACGCAATAGCTGCCCCAAGCACAATCACAGGCAGCACCACGCCAAGGTTATAAGCAGCAAGATACATGTATCCTGCGCCTTTGCCGCTTCTCACCATATCAAGAATTACGAAATATACTGCGCCGACGCAAGGGGCTTTTATGAGCGAGAAGATGGCACCCATCAAAAATGATGCAGGAAGGCTGACTTTTTTTGTAACACTCTCCGTCAGGCGTATGAAGGCTTTTGGGGTATAGAAAGATGATTCTGTGTTCTTCCGAAGATGATATGCATCGTAAACATGCCAGAGCCCAAGGATTCCTATCAGAACCACAAGGATATTCCTGATAGTTGTCTGTAATGTCGGCGTCTGCTCGAATATCCTCAGGATGCCAATCCCCACAATCAGGTAAGTCACAAAAATACCGAGGCTGAACATGAAGACAATGAGAAGAACATTGCGCCTCCTGCCTGTGGTTGCAAGGGTCACGGATGCGATAAAAGCAAGTATAGCCAGAAGGCAGGGGTTAAAGCCGGCAAGGAAGCCAACCACGATCACGGATGGCACCGATAGCATGATTGTTTTCCCAGCTGGAACATTGCCATGGGGAATGGAGGCGCCTTCGA
>DAHXMQ010000214.1 GCA_027371625.1 Candidatus Methanoperedentaceae archaeon
GATTTGCAGTAATATTATATATCCTGAAACCGTAATATTTCTCTTGAGTGGTGAATAAGGGGTGATTCCATGGTAGAAAAATACAAGATGTTTATTGGCGGCAAATGGGTAGAGTCATCATCGGAAGAAACTTTTGATGTCAGGAACCCAGCGACCGAGGAAGTGATTGCAAACGTTCCGCTCGGCGCAAAGGAAGATGCAAAATCCGCTATAGACGCAGCAAGAGAGAAATTTGATAACGGCATCTGGTCAAACAAGACCCCAGCAGAACGCTCCCTGATACTCTGGAAGCTTGCGGGCCTGGTCGAGGCTAATGCCCAGAAAATCGCCACACTGGAATCGATGAACGTGGGAAAGACTATCAAATACAGCAGGGATTCTGATCTTCCCTTCATTATTGATAATCTAAGGTTTTTTGCGGGCGCGGCGAGGCTGCTTGAAGGCAAGTCCGCATCCGAATATTCAGGGCTGGGCACAAGCATTATCCGAAGAGAGCCCATTGGCGTTGTGGTCGGGGTGGTTCCATGGAACTATCCCTTATACATAGCCGTATGGAAGATGGCTCCGGCGCTAGCGGCAGGAAACACTGTTGTCATTAAACCTGCAAGTCTTACGCCATTGACGCTGCTTGAGTTCGCCAAACTGGCACAAATCGCCGGAGTGCCGGATGGTGTTTTGAATGTTGTTACAGGTCCGGGCGAGGTCATAGGAGAAGAACTCGCAACCAGCCCCAAAGTTGATATGATCTCGCTGACAGGCGATACTTCCACAGGAAAGAAGATCATGCAGATGTCTTCCGGCAACCTGAAGAAAGTCCATTTAGAACTTGGAGGAAAAGCGCCTTTCATAGTTCTGGACGATGCGAACATAGACGCGGCAACAGAAGGGGCTGTCGTCGCAGCCTTCTGGAACAGCGGACAGGATTGTACTGCTGCGACAAGGGTTTACGTTCATGAGAATATCCACGATGCATTCATCGAACTGCTTGTGCAAAAGGCACGCAAGATCAGGATTGGCAATCCCCTTGATGAGAGAATCGACATGGGACCTCTGGTATCAGGGAAACAGAGGGAACGGATTGAAACGTACGTTCAATCAGGAATAGAAGAGGGCGCAAATCTTATACAAGGAGGAAAAAGACCTGAAAACCTGGAAAAGGGGTACTTTTTTGAACCTACCATTTTTACAGGTGTTGAGCAGAAGATGAGGATATGTCAGGAAGAAATCTTTGGTCCTGTATTGTCAGTATCCGTTTTTTCAACTGTCGATGAAGTCATAGAAAAAGCAAATGATGTGGTTTACGGGCTTGCCTCTTCGGTCTGGGGAAAAGATATAACAGACCTTATCAGGATAGCAAACAGGCTGAAATACGGAACTGTCTGGATAAACGAGCACGGGGTATTAACTTCAGAAACCCCTCACGGCGGCTTTAAACAGAGCGGTTTCGGAAAAGATCTTTCAACATACTCGCTTGAGGAATATACGCAGGTCAAGCATGTTTACATCGACCAGACAGGTCTGGTCAGGAAGCCCTGGTACTATACGGTTTACGGTGAAAAATAAATATATAAAATTTTGGAGAAACACATGACAGAACAATTAAAACTGGACAGATCGATGGAGCTGTATAAAGAAGCGTCGAAAATCATCCCTGCAGGGGTGGGATCAAATGCAAGGCTCATGAAAAGTGCGTGCCACGAGTTCGGACCCTGCAGCATTTTCATTGAAAAAGCAGTCGGCTCTCATATCTGGGACGCGGATGGCAACGAATATATTGACTACAGGCTGGGCTACGGACCTGTCATAATCGGTCATAGCTATAAAGAAATACACGACGCTGTGCACCTTGCAGATGAAAAAGGTCTGGTCTACGCTTCGGATAATGAGCTTATGATTGAAGTCGCAAAGACGATATGCCGGTTCGTACCTTCGGTTAAGATGCTCAGGTTCGCAAGTTCAGGAACAGAGGCAACGATGGGAGCGATACGGGTTGCAAAGGCATTTACAAAAAAAGACAAGATAATAAAATTCGAAGGTCATTATCACGGCTGGCACGATGCAGTGTCATTCTCCACGAAACCCGGATATCACTGTGCAAAGGAAGCCATCCCCGCTTCCTTAGGAATTCCAAAGGGGATTTCTGAATATACTCTGGTGTGTGAGTGGAACAATTTCGAATCAATAGAAAGTAAAGTTAAGGATAATTACAAAGATGTTGCGGCAATCATTACTGAACCTGTCATGGGGAACGCTTCTGCAATCCCTCCACAAGAAGGATATTTGAAGTACCTCAGGGAACTCTGCGACGAATATGGCATCCTCCTCATTTTCGATGAGGTAAAGACGGGGTTCAGGCTTGGAAAAGGGGGTGCTCAGGGGCTCTTCAATGCGACTCCCGATCTATCTACTTTCGCCAAATCCATGGGCAATGGGTATCCAATAGCTGCCTTTGGTGGAAGAAAAGATATAATGGAACTTATTGGACCTGGAAAGGTCATGCACGGCGGCACATATTCTGCAAATCCGGTTTCGCTTACCGCATGCAAGGCTACTTTAAAAGAACTGGATAAAAGAAGTGTCTGGGAAAGCCTCTACAGCTACGGGAAAAAGATGATGAAGGGCATAGATGAGATCCTTGAAGACCGTAATATCCCCCATGTGGTACACGGCTTTCCAACTATGTTCCAGTTCCTCTTCACAGATAAAGAAAGGATCACTGCCTACAGAGACCTCGGCTTTTGTGATATGAAAATGTTCACAAAAGTGCAATATGAGCTATTAAAGAGAGGAGTGATGGTCGATGAAGACGGCGAGGAGGCGATATACACTTCGTGTTCGCATTCATCAGATGACCTGAACAGAACATTAGAGGCGCTAGATGATGCTCTCGGTGATTTGAAATGAAAATTGTGGTTCTGGGCGGATACGGGGAAATGGGGAGGATAACGGTAATCGATCTATTCGAAACATTCAAGGGTAAAATAGTCGTTGCCGGGAGAAATGAAGACAAAGCAAAAGCGTTTGCGGAATCCTTCAAAAGCAATAATATAGAGTGGGCAGGAGCAGATGCCGATGAGCCTCAGGAATTGATAGAACTTCTAAGAGGTTCTGATGCTGTAATCAACGCAACGCAATACAACACCAACTTACAGGTAATGGAAGCTGCATTATCCGCAGAAACGAATTACGTTGATCTGGGCGGCCTGTTCCACATGACAAAAAAGCAGTTGAAATTGAATAACAGTTTCAAGAAGATAGGCAAGCTTGCAGTCGCTGGATGCGGCGCGACACCCGGCATAACAAACATAATGGCTGCCTATGGTTCAGGATTGCTTGATACAATAGACTCAATCCATGTGCAGTTCGCTGATAAAGATTATACGAAGTACGACATGCCTTTTGTTGTTCCCTATTCGATGCGTACGATATTCGATGAATTTTCATTGGAACCGGCGGTATTCTCCGGCGGAAAATTAAAGTATGTGAAACCTATCAGTGGGGAGGAAGAAATTGATTTTCCATCGCCCGTGAACAGGGCAACCTGTTTTTATACCCTCCATTCCGAAGTAGCCACGTTCCCTTCATCGTTCAAAGATAAAGGTATCAATAATTGCAGCTTTAAAGGCGGTTTCCCGAAGGAGTTCGTTGAGAAAATAAAGTTCTTCATAGACACAGGTTTTGCATCAACAACTCCTGTGAAATATAAGAACATTGATGTTGTACCCCTTGACTTTACCGTGAGTCTGCTGAACAGGTTCATTCCAGAAAAAGACAGGATAAAAGATGTGGAGTTCCTGAGAGTGGAATTGAGGGGAAAGCGCGAAAGAAAGAACAGAAATGTAATAGTATACTGTGAATCGAGATCAAACTCCAGATGGAATATACCGGCAGGTACCTGGGATACCGGCGTGCCGCCGTCCATAATAGCACAGATGATTGCCGAGAACAAAGTTGAAAAGCGCGGTGTTGTGCCTCCTGAACTGTGCATAAATCCCGAATTGTTTTTTGGGGAGCTGGCTAAACGCAAAATCTATCTTTCATTTCAGGAGAACCATGAAAGCATACAAAGTCTCACTGGTGCAAAAAGACATTAAACATGTAAAAACTATGAAAAATTACGGGGAGGTTTATGAAATTTGAAACCAGTGTTGACGGGATAATAAAACGAACACACGATGTAAAGAGCTTCAGGTTTAGAAGACCGCAAGGGTTTGACTACGATCCCGGTCAATTTTTATTCGTAACAATTCTTAACGAGGGTAAGAAAATCACAAAGCATTTTACAATCTCAAGCAGTCCGACAGAAAAAGAGTTCATTGAATTCACAAAAAAGATCACAGACCATGAGTTCTCAGTAGCTCTTGACAGGCTCAAAATCGGAGATTGGGCAAACCTTGATGGTCCTTATGGAGATTTCACCTTCAAAGGGGAATATCCAAGAGTAGGGATGGTAACAGGAGGCATCGGGATAACGCCTCTCAGGAGCATGATTAAATACTGCACGGATAAGGGAATGAAATCCCGCATTACTTTTTTATACGGAAACAGGAATGAAGAAAGCATAGTTTTCAAAGAAGAACTGGACCGCCTGGAAAAGCTAAATCAAAACCTCAGGGTAATCCATACATTGTCCCAGCCGGATGATAACTGGAAAGGAAGGCGCGGGCATATAGACGTTCAGATGGTTAAAGAGGATATACCCGATTATAAAGAATGTGTTTTCTATGTTTGCGGTCCACCGTCCCTTGTAACAAGTTCAGTGGACATTCTTAAGACATTGAAAATACCAGACGCTGCGGTAAATAGCGAAAATTTTCCGGGGTATTGATCGATGTTATCCCACAGACTGGAACATTTTACCGAATCGGTAATTCGCGATATGTCCCGTCTTGCAGTAACATGTCATGCTGTGAACCTTGCCCAGGGATTTCCAGATTTTCCTGCCCCGGACGAAATAAAACGCGCTGCTACGTCTGCAATTATGGAAGATTACAACCAGTACTCAATCACATGGGGCGGAAAAGACCTGCGGAATGCGATCTCTCAAAAAGCCATCAAATACAATCACATCGAAGCCGACCCTGAAACTGATATTACTGTGACGTGCGGAGCCACGGAAGCTTTAATGGCTGCCATGCTTGCAATCATAAATGGGGGAGACGAGGTTATCATTTTCGAACCTTTTTACGAGAGTTATGGGCCTGACTCAGCGGTTTCAGGTGCAATTCCACGGTTTGTCCCCTTAAATGATGATTTCAGTATCAACGAAGAGGCTCTTGTATCTGCATTTAATAAAAAAACCCGTGCTCTGATCATCAACACCCCGAGTAACCCTTGTGGCAAGGTCTTCACAAAATATGAATTAAATTTGATTGCAGATCTCTGCGCAGAACATGACGTTATAGCGGTGAGTGATGAAATTTACGAGTATATCGTGTTCGACAATAAAAAGCATATCAGCATAGCTTCGTTTGATGAAATGAGAGACAGGACGATAACTCTGGGCGGATTCTCAAAGACATTCAGCGTCACTGGATGGCGCATCGGTTTTGCGATTGCAGAAAAAACCCTGTCCTCTGCTATCAGGAAAGTACATGATTTTCTGACCGTCGGGGCACCAACTCCCCTTCAACGCGCCTGTCTTGCAGGCCTCAGTTTCCCTGATTCGTATTATAAAGAACTTGCAGGCATGTACGAAAAGAGAAGGGACTTTCTCTATGATACATTAACAAAGGCTGGATTCAGGTGCCACATGCCCGAAGGAGCATATTACATACTTGCGGATATGCCCGAGGGGACAGGGATGGATGATATGACTTTTGCAAGATATTTGATTAGCGAAGTTGGAGTGGCAGCAGTCCCAGGAAGCAGTTTCTATCACAGCGAGCCTGGAAAGCACAAGCTGCGCTTCACATTCTCTAAGAAAGATGAAACGCTGCAGGAAGCGGCGAGAAAGCTTGAAAAATTGAATATTTGAATATAAAAGGAGGACAAAACAATGGTAGCACCAAAGATGCTCTATGTATCTGAAGAAACTCCCCACGGCCCGCATACGCTGGATATTTATTCCCGCCTGCTGGATGACCAGATAGTATTACTCACAGGGGAAATCAACGAGGACACGTCAGAAAGCATAATCGCACAGCTTCTTTATTTAGAAGCAAAGGAATTCGAAGGCGATATCCGTTTGTATATAGACAGCCCTGGAGGACTGGTTACCGCCGGACTTGCTATATACGATGCCATGCAATGCACCAAATGCAGTATCGAGACTATCTGTCTCGGGCAGGCTGCATCGATGGCGGCGGTTTTACTCGCAGCAGGAGCCAAGGGAAAAAGATTTGCATTTCCTAATGCTCGGGTGATGATACACCAGCCCCTCGGCGGCGCACAGGGGCAGGCATCGGATGTCGCCATTCAAGCGAAAGAGATGGCGAGGGTCAAAAATAATCTTAACGAAATATTAGTCCATCACACAGGGCAGCCCATGGAGGTCATTGAAAGGGATACTGACCGGGACTTCTTCCTTTCAGCAGGGGAGGCGGTGGAGTACGGGTTGATAGATGGCGTAATGAGGGCTGGTGAAGGAGTGGTTAAAGCGAATAAAGCGACATGAGTGCAGAAATGGATCCATTTGAGTCTAAAGATGTAATCGATACAGGTAGGGGTCGGGTTACCATCCATCGTCTCAGCAGGCTTGAGGAGATGGGCTTAGGGAAAATCTCTCGCTTTCCATACTCCATCAGGATACTGCTCGAAGCGCTTCTGCGGCATGTGGATGCCCGAATTGTAACCGAAGAAGATGTTGAATCATTAGCCGGATGGAGTCCAAAATATATAGTTGAGCACGAAATACCATTTATTCCTGCAAGGGTTCTTCTGCAAGATTTCACTGGCGTTCCTGCAGTCGTTGACCTGGCTGCCATGAGGTCGGCCGTTCAAAGGCTGGGAGGAGACCCGACAAAGATTAATCCTGTTATACCAGCAGACCTGGTTATTGACCATTCCATCCAGGTAGATTATTACGGCACCTCATACGCCAGAGCTTATAATGAGAAAAAGGAATTTGAAAGGAACCGCGAGAGGTATGCTGTTCTTCGATGGGGGCAGCGGGCTTTTGATAATTTTCGCGTTATTCCGCCGGGCAGAGGAATAGTCCATCAGGTAAATCTTGAGTATCTTGCGTCGGTAGTTCAGGTCAAAAAAGTGAACAGCGAGCTTGTCGCCTATCCTGATACCCTTGTCGGGATGGATTCTCATACCACAATGATAAATAGCCTGGGAGTGCTGGGATGGGGTGTTGGAGGGATAGAAGCAGAAGCGGTCATGCTCGGCAAGCCATACCATATGCCGGTTCCTGAGGTTGTGGGGTTCAGGCTTTACGGCGAATTGAATGAGGGAGTAACAGCCACCGATCTTGTTCTCAACATTACCCAGATATTAAGGAAGCATAACGTTGTAGGCAAATTCGTTGAATTTTACGGGCCGGGTTTGAACACATTGAGCCTGCCCGAGAGGGCTACAATATCCAACATGGCTCCCGAATACGGCGCCACTGTGGGATTCTTTCCAATCGATGAGGAAACATTGAATTATCTCCTGATGACGGGGAGAAAAAGGGAGCACGTTAATCTGGTTAAATCATATGCAATGGAGCAGGGTCTCTTCCGCACCGAGGAAAGTCCCGAACCCCTGTTCAGCGAGACATTGGAACTTGACATGAGCACCATTGAATCAAGCCTCGCAGGGCCGAAACGACCCCAGGATCGCATACCTCTTGACGAAATGGAAGCAAGTTTCCACAAAGCCATGGAGGAGACGTTTCTCCGGAAAAAAACCGAAGTAGAAGCGGATCATGAATATCACCGCTGGCTGGGGGAGGGCGGAAGCCTCAGGGTCGAGCATAAACATACCGGCGAGGAAGAGCCTGCCGCAAAATATGAGATGAAAGTTCCAGTAAAAAGCGGTTCGATAGTAATCGCAGCCATAACCTCATGCACCAATACTTCAAACCCTTCTGTTATGATAGGGGCGGGTCTTCTGGCTAAGAAGGCAGTGGAGCGCGGGCTTAAGGTCAAACCATATGTTAAAACGAGTCTTGCCCCTGGTTCGCGAGTTGTCAGCGAATATCTTGCAAATTCTGGACTTATGCCCTATCTTGAGGCTCTGGGATTCCACCTCGTGGGATATGGATGTACAACCTGCATAGGCAATAGCGGTCCGATCCCTGAAAATATGGCAAAAGCAGTGAAGGAGACTAATCTGATAGTCGCTGCGGTCTTAAGTGGAAATCGTAATTTTGAGGGGAGGATTAACCCGCTCGTAAAGGCAAATTACCTTGCCTCGCCTCCATTAGTGGTGGCGTACGCCATATCGGGTACGGTAGATATCGATCTTAAAACGGAACCGATCGGATACGACCCTAATAGCGAGCCTGTTTATTTAAAAGATATCTGGCCTAAGCAGGAGGAAATCCAGCAGGTTATAAAAAACACCATTAGCCCTCACTTGTTTGCAAAGCAGTATTCAGAGATATCGAGTGGCACAGAGCTCTGGCAGAACCTCGATGTTCCTGCTGGCATACTCTATGAGTGGGATAACGAATCAACCTATATCCAGGAACCTCCTTTCTTTATGGATTTCTCTGTAAAGCCTCCTGTAAAGGGTGACTTGAGAGGTCTCAGGGTACTTGCATACCTGGGCGACAGCATCACAACAGATCATATTTCCCCGGCGGGAGAATTTTCTACAGACAGTCTTGCAGGACAGTATCTGATTTCCCGTGGTGTTGATCCTGAAGATTTCAATTCCTATGGATCAAGAAGAGGAAATCATGAGATCATGGTGCGGGGAACGTTTGCAAATATAAATCTCAGGAACAGGCTGGTTCCTGATAAAGAAGGAGGATGGACACGTTATTTCCCTGATGGAAAAGAGATGACGATTTATGATGCAGCGATGCTTTACAAAAAGAATGGTATTCCTCTTGTTATCATTGCAGGAAAAGAATATGGCACAGGCAGCTCTCGCGATTGGGCTGCCAAGGGCACATGCCTCTTGGGGGTCAGAGTCGTCATAGCTGAATCGTTTGAGCGCATCCACAGGAGCAACCTCGTGGGAATGGGCGTTCTGCCGCTGCAGTTTAAGAAAGGAGAGAACGGAGATACGCTGGGGATCAAGGGAGCTGAAGTATTGGATATCCTGGGTATCGATAACATAGAGCCGGGGGGAGAGCTGCAGGTAGTTGCAAGAGGTGAAAATGGAAAAGAGACCATGTTTGAGGTCATATCAAGACTGGATGCATCTATAGAAATGGAATTTTATA
>DAHXMQ010000061.1 GCA_027371625.1 Candidatus Methanoperedentaceae archaeon
ATACCCGACACCCTTGAAAGCACCCATGTTCTTTCCGCTCGATGCCACGAATGCGCCTTCGATCTCCGAGTTGATTCTCATGACTGCTTTCATGACATAATCCCGCTCCGAGATCGCTCCAAGCCTGTTCTCAGGTACCTCAAGGAAGTATCTCCAGAGTATGGGAGGATTCGATACGCCGTTTTCCTTTTGCGTGGGAATTGGTTCGTCCTTATCCACATCGAATACGTCCTTGAAGAATTCCTCCGTGGCTTCCTTGGCTGCCATGTTATCAAACATCATGTGGAAAGCATACTGGTGCTTTCTTTTGGGATAAATACCATAGGCTGCAAAGCCTCCTCCAAGCCCGTTTGAGCGGTCGTGCATGCAGGTGATGGATTTCAGTATCACGCTGCCGCCAATGCGTCTTCCTTCTTCACTCATCAGTCCTGAAATCGCACACCCTGAAGGTATTGAATCACACTTCATTTTCTTCTCCTATGGTTTCCAGTAATTTCTTTAATTCCTCTCCTCCGCTCTTCGGAGGCTCAGGAAGTTTGAGTTTCTTCCTCACGGACGTTGGCTCGCCCAGCCTTCCTTCCTTCCTGAACATCTCGATACTTGCAGCGAAGCCCTTGGGTTCCTTCCCTTTTTCAAGGGCAAGGTGCTTTAACTTATCGAATATCTTGTTCATTCCCATTTTCTGCGGGCAGAGTTCGTAGCATGTATAGCAATCCACGCAGCGCCAGATGCTGTGGGAGTCAATCAAAGCGGGTAATTCTCCGGACAGCAGCCTGCCTATAATCTCGTTGGGATTGAATTCCGGGGTTATCTTCGCAACAGGGCAGTCGTTGACGCATGCCCCGCATTCGTAGCATTTGCGAACTGCGCCGAGGTCGAATATTTCCTTCAGCGACTTGAGATAGTTATATTGCGAATCCCACTTTGAAAGGAATTCGGCAGCGTCTATCCTGTGCATCCCCATCCCCAGTTCCTCTGGTGAGAAGCCCATGGCAAGACCCAGTAATTCTGGATAATAGAGTACTGGCACATGGAGTTTTTCTCCGCTTTTCTGCATCAGATATTGCTTTGAATCGTACTGCATGAAGCACGAGGGACATGTAAGAGCAATGGCATCTGCCTTTTTTGTGACCTCAAGTAATTTCATTCTTGCAAGGGCTGTGGCTTCATCAGGTTCGTCCGCAGTATTGAGGCTCCCGCCACAGCATAACATCTTTGTCTCATATTCTATGCTTTTTGCCCCGAGTGCTTCTATCAATGCATCGAACTTTTTTGGCTTGTTGGGGTCGTCAAAGAATATGGAAGAGCTCGGGCGCAGCATGTGGCAGCCTGCATGCGCTGCAAGTTTCATGCCTTCGAACGGCTTTTTGATCTGCTGCTTTATTTTGGCGATGCCGATCTCATCGTGCAATACTTCGATAAGATGCTTTACCTGTATTGTTCCCTTGTATTCAAGACCAGTGGATGAAAGTATATTATTCACCTGCCCGCGAAGAGCCGGATTAATTCGAAGTTCAACCTCCACGGATTTCAATGTGCTGTAGCATCCATTGCAGGGGACAAGTAAATTGTGTCCTGCTTTTTCTGCAAGTGCGAGGTTTCTGGCTGCCGTAACGTACCATGCCAGGTCTCCGAGTGGCTTGATTATGCTTTTTGTGGGGCAGCAGGTCGCACCTTCGAGGTCGTGCAGAACGCATCCCAGCTTGGATAAAACGAGCCTTGTTGACTTTTCCATGAAAGGAAAACGTGCCGGGATGATGCAACCTAAGAATAGCGTATATTCTGGCATTTTTTTATCACGTTGGGGAAGCTGACCATATCCGTAATGGTATTTAAAACTAACTCTGAAAAATAGCAGCCGAGGCGAGAGAATATCGGCTTTCAAACCACAATGTTTTTAAAGTAATCATACATAATAAGAGTGGGTGCATGGACTCAAAAATAAATTCCATGCAAACGATCATCCAAAGAAAAGTAGTTAGGATTAGA
>DAHXMQ010000064.1 GCA_027371625.1 Candidatus Methanoperedentaceae archaeon
GATAGAGGATTTCCTCGATAACAGAATTCAGGCGGTGGACCTGTTGGGGTTAAGACAATTGCAATCTCCGTAGGTGAAGAGGTCAGGACTATCGAAGAGGTTTACGAGCCTTACCTTATACAGATAGGGTTTGTCAAACGAACGCCTCAGGGGAGGGAGACCACGCCTGCGGCGAAGGAGCATTTAAGCAGGCTTAATTTTCAATAAGTCCATGAGTAACCTCATCGCCTCTTTCTCCCGCTCCCCGCCGCATTTTTTGACGATGGTATTGTAATATCTGATGCAATTGAGTTGTTTTTGCTCTTTCATCACCACATATCGTGTGGCGTGGATGGAAGCCTCGATGACTGCGTTGAAGCCACGATTTATCGGCTGGAGTTTTTTGTTGATTATCTTTCCTTTAACAGGATAAAGCTCCACAACTGAAATCTTCCCCCCCTCTTTGCATCTGCAATTGAAAAGAATCCATCCTAGAGCATCTTTAAGAATAAGAAATCCCTCCACGATTTCGAATCTTTCAGGTTCAAGGTCTGAAAGCGCTGACTGTACGAATAGAACAGGGTCGTCAGCGATGTTTGCAGCCAGCGCTGGCTTGCTTAATATATTATCCAGCGTCTTTGAATTATAAATCCTGGCAAAGAGCTTTTTACCTTTCCTGTGCAGACCCATGGGCGCAGCATTGGGCACGCCTTCAGGCGAGATTGTTGTGAATATTACCTCTGATATCCCTTCATGTATTCCGAAATTTTCCACATTGATCAAAATCTCATCCCCTCGAACAGCGAGACAAACAGCCCCGCGATGGTTATGTCGGCAGTTGAACCTGGATTGATGCCCTCGCTTAATAATTCCTCATCAAAAGAGTGTATTTTATCCCTCATTTTGTCCATATCCCCTATTTGCAGTATCTCTTTTGCCTTCAAAGAAACCTCTTCTGCTTTTTTACCGTCAAATTTGGTCTGGATGAATGTATCTTTATTGCTTGATAAGAGTTCCATGAATGTAAGCACAACCGCATCGTTGATTCCGTGCTTTCTGATTTTATCCCGGATTGATGCCGCACACTCGAATGTCTTTTTGAATCCGTTAACCCATTCCTCTGCGATCATGTCATAGCTGCTTGAAATCTCCATCAGGTTAAAAAGGGTCAGCCTGCGCACTTTTATTGTGCCAATGGAAGAAGCATCGCCGAGGTCGAGGTCGGCAACGGGTTTAACCTTCACTTTCGCTTCGGAAAATGCCCTGTATAATTCAATTGCGTCCTCCACAGTGGTTTCTCTTACAACCTTTTGAACTTGCGTTTTCAGGCATTTTGTATTTTCGCACCTTCCACCTGCCATCACAAGAGGTATAAGAAGCAAAAATGCCCCGAAATGAGTGTTGCCACCGTTCTGCCACCTGCTGCTTTCAACTACAGCCTCATGGATGATCGCGCCCACACCCGATTTCGAGCGTGCAGCCTTTTCCAGTACCGGATAAACGCCCACGGCGCTTGCAAGGAAGTGCT
>DAHXMQ010000065.1 GCA_027371625.1 Candidatus Methanoperedentaceae archaeon
GGGAATCGAAAAAGAATGTGTGATTGAAGATATTGAGCACCTCAAATTTCAGGGAGAAGCATACGAACCAAGAAACGGTGAAATAAGATACGCATTTTGAGAACAGTTAGGCACTAAATTGCCCCGAAGGGGCTTTCTTGAATACGGGATTGCTGCTTACTATAATCATCGGAACGACGACTCTGATCATGGTCGTAGGTGGCGGCGCAGCGGTAGTTTATGAGGCGGTAAAAGGCACGCTTCCTGCGCCTAACAGGTTCGAAGATATCAGGAACATGTTTCTCATTCCAGGTATAAACGAATTCATCCCGGTTCTCTGGGGCATCATTGCTCTTCTTATAGCTGTTGTAGTACACGAAGTGGGGCATGCTGTGATGTGTGCGGCACAGGATATAAAAATCAAATCGACGGGAATTGTGATGTTTTTAATTCCAATTGCAGCTTTCGTAGAGCCAGATGAGGACGTTCTCTTCGAAAAAAAGAACAGAGATGGAACGCCAGCAGTCATCAATAGAATCGAACGACTGCGGGTTTTTGCATCAGGAGTATCTGCTAATTTCATCGTAGCGGCGCTGTCTTTTTTTACGTTCTTTATTCTTTTCCGGACGCTTGTGCCAGTTCATGGATATCAAGGCGTGTTTGATATAGTGAGTTCAATCCCTCACGGCATTCTCGGTTTCAGACTTTTAAGCTTGGCGAGACTTATTTTTATTCCACTGTTGGGGATTATCCCGAATATAGGACCCAATACAGGTCTATCGTTGTCAAACATGATATCAATTACATATTTCAGACCAACTGTAATCCAGAATTTCGTGTTTCCTTTACTATCGCTTTCACTCTGGACGGGCTGGATTAACTTGATGGTGGGGATGTTCAATTCCCTGCCTGCGCTCCCACTTGATGGAGGATATGTGTTCAGGGATGTCGTGGGCACGTTCATGGGTTTTTTCATGAAAGACTGTACGAAAGTTGAAAGAAAGGCAGCAGTTCTGACAGGCATATTTACCATCGGGATATTCACTTCTATAATAATATCAGCATGCGTGCAATTGATTTTGCGATAACATCATGAGAAAAAAAACACCGACGGATGCAGGAGGATTTATGACAGAAATGCAAGTTCAAAGAGGGAGCGCAAGCTCCCGGCTTCAGCATCGGGAAAGGCATCAAATGGAAAAAAAATCAAGTAAATTTACCGATATCGGGTTCCATGACGACGTTCTCCGTGCTATAAAATTGGGATACAGGGATGAACAGCCCGTTGCAACGCTGTGCATCCAGACCTATAAGTGGGTTGAAGTACTGACGGCGGGAAGGAAAAAGCATGGAAAATGCTATAGACCCACAGACGACCGGATCGTGGAAATAGAGTTGCAATTGGCACACACTGGTCTTTTATTCCCAAGCATGGAAGCAAAACTTCATTCGACGACTGCGATAACAACGATTCATAGTATACTCGTCGACAATGAAGAGAAAAAATGCATTGTTACGATGGTGATGGGGGATGAACTGGTATTTAGCATAAGAGGATATAAGATAACTGAAGGGAACGCATTGGAACGATTCATAATCCCTTATGATGAGAAATACGAAAAAGGGATAGATGAAGTTCTTCAAAGAATTAAACGGATGATATGGGTTGCTGTAGAGCAGAGAGGCGCAGAAGACGTAAATATATCTGTCGAATATGGTGGCAAGAATCAAATCCCGATGGACTGTATCAAGATTGGCATCATGGAACGGACGGCGCAGGGAGCGCAATAATAAATGGCAGCCGGCGCATCAGGACAGGACGACGGTGGTATCATAACGCTGAGTCCATTAGATATTTTCCATTATTATAAAAGCAATACGAATACGGAGTTTGAACGCAAGAAAATATTTTTAAAAGGGATTTATAGAAAGGGAACTGAAAAAGAATACAGTGGATTTTATTACGACCATCTGCACGATCCGAATAACGAATCAATATATCTATCCCTAAAAGTTCAATCAAGCATCAGAGTAAAACTCGGAAATGGCAGCCTCTATACCCTTGGCGGGTTTCTATTGAAAACAGAGAATAAAACGCGGGAAATAGGCTTCAAATTACTTCTGAACGTAAGCGACATCGTCGAAATTGCTGCATCAAAAGAATCAGAAGAGCGCTTAAAGATACTCGAAAAAAGAATAAAAATCGATGAAGAACGCAATAAGATTCGAAACGAAAAGCGGTTAAAGGGGTGTAAGTCCGTGGAAGAGATTGTTGAACGCAAGGTTCTTTCTTTCGAAAAAATATCAATTGCTCTCTTATGCGGGGCGACTGAATCAAAAGCTGAAGGCGATATTGCAGGAGAGCTAAGAAAACTACCCATGGCAATACAGAATCTATTCAGTATCACAAAGAAACCGGTCAGTATGAACTCACTGCCCGATATCTGCCAATGTTTGAAAGACTCTGATTCAAATAGTTATGATCTGATATGTCTCTCCCGCGGCGGTGGATCGAAAGAAGAGATTGATATGTTCAACGACCTCAATCTTGCCAGGACTGCTATCAGCCTGAGAACTCCTTTTCTCGCTACAATAGGACACGGCACCGATACCCCGTTCATAGAAGAGGTCAGCGACTGGAAGGAGCCATTCAATCTTCAGCCGGTGAAGATCGGGGAATTGCTGAGAGAGTCTGCCGAGTACGCCCTGAAAAAAGAGAGTAAGGAGAACGAATTAAAGAACATTGTAAGACAATATGATGATATTATAAAGAAGAAAGATGATGTAATAAGACAGAAAGATTATGATTATAAGGTGCTCGTCAAAGAAAGAGATGCAAAAAATCGCGACATAGAATCATTGAAGGACGAACGCAACAGACTTGTTAAATTTAAGGAGACTGGTGCTATGGGCAGTTTAGCAAGAAAGTTGGTATATATCGCAATCGGAATGTTGATTGCAGGAATTATTATCGGAATTATGTTTTCTAAAATAGTTTAAATATTATTCTAACAAAAATGGAGAGAAGATAGTGCCCAAAATCGACATCGCAGAAATCAATAGGCGCATTGCTCTCGGGAGGATTAAAGCGGTAAAACATCCCTATCTTGATTTCACGATATATAATTATACCCAGCGCACTCAGTTCGATAGCCTCTGGGATGAATATACGAAAATATGCCGCGGGCTAATCCTCGATTCCGATTATAATATAATCGCCAGGCCTTTTCCGAAATTCTTCAACCTGAATGAGAATGAGGAGACGATGATTCAGAACCTGCCCGATGAAATCCCCAATATGACCGAGAAGCTTGATGGGTCCCTGGGTATCCTTTTCCCTGAGAACGAGCGTCCTGCGATCACTACCCGTGGAGATTTCACGTCCGAGTACGGCGCATGGGCGACTGAATGGATCCGAAAGCATGGTTTCTCGATGGACGATTTTAAAAAGGATTACACGTATTGCTTCGAAATCGTTTATCCTGCAAGCAAGAATGTTGTGGATTATGGCGAGCGGTCAGAACTCGTGCTCCTGGCTGTCCTCAGCAATTCTGGAAAGCCTGAACTTGACCATATCAAAGAGGCTGTTGAACTTGGACTGCCTTTTGCAAACGTGTATCCGTTCAGCGAGATTGAGTCTGCGCTTGAGTGGCTTGAGGATTTCAAGGGGAATGAAAAAGAAGGACTTGTAGCCAGGTACTCAACCGGGCTGAGGGTTAAAATCAAGTCTGAAGATTACAGACGGCTGCACAAGATACTGACGGGCGTTTCGGAACGTGACATCTGGATTCTACTGAAGGACGAAAAGTCTCTTGACCCGCTGCTTGATCTCGTCCCCGATGAGTTTTATAAATGGGTGAAGGCTAAAGAGCAGGACCTTATTACTGCCAAGGATAACCTTCTCCGCAAGGCATCGGATATCGCGCGGGATGCCGGTAAGTTCTTTTCACGCAAAGAGCAAGCTGGGTATGTTCTTAAACACGCGCCCGAAATCCAGGCGATTGTATTTTTTCTCCTCGATGAAAAATATGAAAAGGCACGGCAAGCTGCATGGAAGATGGTGAAGCCATCGGCGGTTGTATTCAAGGATGAAAAAGAGGATATGTGAACACATTTACAACAATCAGTGTGAGTTCAGCAAGGATAACGCCAGGAATTTCCTTTGAAACACAAAGACCCGAAAACATAAGGATGTTACTGGATTTTTATCAAAAAGCTAAGAATTACGTCCTGATCCATGGATATAAAGGCGAAGTGGAGTGGTGTGAAAGGCGAGAATCTTTTGAATTTACAACTGCGGATGTGTTCTTTTTCGAGTACGTCTATGTCGTTCTGAATGCTGGGATGAAGGAGCAGGTCGCCAGAAAAATGTATGATAAATTCTGCAGTGAACTCAACATCGAGGTCATAGGTCATCCAGGTAAAAGAAAAGCCATTGGGGCTGCGCTGAATAATTACAAGAGTTGGTTCGAAACAATAAAATCAGCCGGAGACGATACAGTCAGGATAGAACGCATGGGCGAACTTCCATGGATTGGCGATATAACGAAATATCATCTGGCGCGGAATATAGGAATCGATTGCGTGAAACCAGATAGACATCTTAAGAGACTTGCTGAGCAGTTCCGGTTCGAGACTCCTCTCGCTATGTGTGTCGAGATCCAAAAAATTACCGGCGAAAAACTTGGAGTTATAGATGTCGTACTGTGGAGATATTGTAATCTGAATGGAAGCTGCGTCAAGCGCGCATGATCTGGTTCTCGAAATTCCCACATGTTTAACAATAAGTCGTCGTCGAACAAGACGCAACCTTCTCGTTTCGTTTAGTATCTCAGTATGGCGGCGACTCCACCAAAGGTCAATAGTAATTGCCTGCCTTCTTCGAATTCGCCAGATATGAAAACCACCTCAGATCCTATATGGTTGGCTGCGTCCATTAACTGTGCTGCAGTCGCTTTATCATAATTTTCAGAAATCAGCAGCGTCTCGACGCGCCCCTTATCAAGCTCGCAAGTGATCATATCTTTGCCATACATCGCAAGTCCTGTGTTCTGACCCAATTCCCGCATGAAACGCATCGTAAATTTCTTCTCCCTTATTATTTCCAAATCCTGCAACAGTTCCATTGATTTATCAACCAGCTCCCTGAGACCGTACTCATCGGTGTACCCGATATCATACATCCCCAGCATTTTGCCCTGCAGCCTGTAATCAAGATATCCGCCCTTCATGAATTCCTCTTTTGTAAATGACGGACTGCCTATTATTATCCCGCTTGGATTCAACGGAAGGAGCAGATTATTTGACCGCTCGCCGATTTTCTTATAGAATCCTTCTATGGCTATTCTATGCAATTCCTGGAACCTGTGCGCGGATTGCCCGCCCTTGTTGTGCTTCCCCATGATGTTCGATTCGAAATTGTCGAGTGTTCTTATGCTCTTTCCGCTCAGTACACCGATAGTAGCTTCGTTCCTATCCATCACTATTAGACCGAACAACTTCTTATCACACAACATCTCTTCCAGTGGTTCAATCAAGAACTTTGAATCGCAGCTGTACTTGTAGAATGTCATGGCTTCAGGAGGTACAATCACATAAGTCTCCAGGTCTGTCTTGTTTCCTCCAGCGTCAACATATCCACAGAATATGATAAGACCGTTCTCTGGTATATCCTTATAGAACTTCAGCCTCGACATCAGGGAGTTCAGCGCAGACAATACGTTCTGTCTTGTCAGCCTTGATTTGATATTCGATGCCTGGTTATATTCCTCTCTAAGCTTGCCCATCACCTCATGTATTTGTTTGCCCTTGTGTATGAAAAGGGATATCAGTTCAGTAGACCTGCCGGTCTTAGAACGTAAAACATCCAAATCGACTTTTAGCATGTATAATTCTCTCTTCATAAAATGTATAGTCTCCTAACCCGAGCAGCCCACTAACAGTTCGTTGCATCAATATCCTGGTGCATGCTCCTACAATTGCTCATGGTTAGATATATGGTTTATGCTCGGAAATTGGAAATCCCAGCCGAAGTCTTTATTTTGTTTGAAACTTATATAAAAAGGCTGCTTCTATTCTAAAAGCGGGGTAGGGTAGCGGAAATCCCGACGGGCTCATAACTCGTAGATTAATGGTTCGAATCCATTCCCCGCTATACGTTATAATGCGACCATTTCTGATTCATACTGAATAATGTCTGCGTCAATCGATTTGACAAAACAGGCAGAATCTGCTCAATCGCCTGTTTGATTAAATTATCGCTTATCTCGTCCCTTTTCTGTATCAGAGCATAGCTAATAATAATCGTGCGCTGACTGTATTTTACCTTGATCTCCTTCAGCATCTTGTTGAATAACGGGATCATTGTGGCTTTCGGCACTACGAGTACGGCGCCGAAAGCTTCAACACACTTGCTGATATTCTTTTCCACCTGGAACATGTTGCCCTCCTGTGTCTCGATCTCAATGGGGAGCACATATGTCTTTTGATTGTATGAAATCTGTATGAGTAAATCCACTCGTTCTTCGCCCATATTAAGATTGTGGGGTAGATTAGAAGTCAATGCAACTTCTCTCTTTGCGTCGGTCACGCTAAATAGAGACTCAAGCCTGTACTTGACGCGGGATACCATTTCATCATGTGCTTTCTTAGGCGCTGGCATACTACGAAGCGAATCGATTAACCTGATATCGGCAAGGCGTGTGATAAAAGGTTTTGAATTTGTTCATCATTTGACAATGCTTTAATTATGCCTTCGCAATCAGCTTTCATAGCAATTCTTTTCAGCATTCCTGACTCTTCCCATCGGGTTATACGGATAATCCTTAAAATTCCTAGCGTGTTCAACTCATTAATGCGTTCATAGACTCCACGAACAGTTAGTGCATCAATCCCAATTGTTTCGCATGCTTCCTTATACGACCAGTAATATTCAGGAATACGCAAGTGTATATTATAATCTCCATTTTTAAATTTAATACACATTGCAAGCACTATCTTGCTATGGATAGGGAGTGTAGAAATTGCCTTGTGCTGTATCTGATTTAGTTCGACGTTTTCGGCAGGTCGTTTCATACGTTTTCCTTCTTCCTTATTATTTTATGTATGCATTGTATTTGTATTTTTCCATGCATTGTATTTCTCGAATGAAAGGCGATATACACATACCATTTCCGATGGAGATGAGAAAAATCACTTTTTGAAAAAAAAGATAGCGTAGGAGCCAAAAAAAACCCGAAAGAAAAAAATCTCACTTACAATTCTTGTTTTCAGCTTTTTTTCCTATTGTATAAATCTAACCCGATAAGCAATTAATCAGGGTATTAGAGAGAATAATGTATAATAGGATGAACCACAAAGAGTAGCCGTAATTTGCATCTATGTTACTTTTCATTATTCTGGCAAGACAGGGGGACCCGTGTGATTAAGATGCAAAGTATGGAGGAGAAGTTTGTGTTTCGTTCTTATTTTATCCGATAGAATTCTGTATGTTTCTTATCAATTGATTTGTGGTAGTTACCAATTCAAGAATTTAGCTTAAAAATTTAACTATTTTTAATACTTACAGTAAAATTTATAGCGTTCATCCTCTCATTTTTATTTTAACCATAAAATTCCAAAGAGGGGATGAACAGTGGAATTTAATGTAGATAGATATGTAAAAACTTATTGGAACAAATTCATCGGCTTGACCGATGCCAACGAAAATGAAGAGTTTGCAGACGCAACCTCTGAGAATAGTGTTCGAGCATCCATGTTTTTAGAGGGTCTTAATCTTGACCCGATAATGCCTGAACTCAACAAGCATTACTCGGTTCCCGAAGGTAAAGAGGATTTTCCCAGAAGAGCTATGTTTAAGGCTATGGTCTGGAAAAAGATTAAGAAAATTAAATACTATACGAGGACTGAAAACCATCTTAATGATCACCAGTACGAGGCTATAGAGCTTGGTTTTAATATCGATTTGAATGGCAAAGCACTGGTTCCCGACCATGAGACTTTGAGGCATTTTGAAAAAATAAGATTGGGTAATGAAGGAATGGATGCCATAATGGAGCTATTTTGCATTAAGGTTGTAGGAGTTGGAAATAAACTTGGATTAAGAATTGGTGAAAAAACAGGAACAGACAGTACCCCAATTGAGACACATAACGACCCCGATGGAACCTATAATGGACATTATAAAAAAGAGATGGTAAAAGCACATATAACCTCGGACTATGACCACAATATCCCTCTTGCTAAAAAGGTATGCGGAGGGACTGAAGATGACAATCAACATCTCGAAAGCCTGCTCAGGAAAACAGCGGTATCAGCCAAAGATAACATGGACGAAACATGGTTTGATGGTGGTTATAACTGCGTCAAAAATATTGCTATTGCTAGCGTTCAATTCGGTCTGACATGCCACTATCATATCGACCAGGATTGGAGAAGAAACGTAAGATACGAACATAACTTTGGCGGTAAAACCTACATCTACACACCAGAAGAAGAGATAAACTACCTTTATCGGAAGTTTTGGAAGGAACCTGACTATAAAAAGGATGCTTCACTCGAATATATGATGCAGTATCTTGTTGAGAAAGGAATCTACGAGCCTGTAGCTATGTATTTCAGGAACCCGTATGTACAGGAATACGAAGAATGTCCCGATGCTGTGCTTGAGGTATACCACATGAGAAACATCAGCGAGGGAGTCAATAGTTACATGAAAACCAACCTTGGGCTTGAAACTCATGTGAATGGGAAGGGTATGAAAAATATAGACCTTCATGTGACCCAGTGCTGCATAGTTCTACTTGCAGTTGCTTTGACCAGACTGCAGCACGGAATTAAAGAAAATCTTTCTTCGGTTGCATATTTGACGTGAGGGGGGTGAAAAAAAGTTACCAACGGTTTTAGGTAGGCTTTGGTAAGTGCC
>DAHXMQ010000080.1 GCA_027371625.1 Candidatus Methanoperedentaceae archaeon
ACTATTAAAATTAAGTTTTAATTTTTCATCATTATATATGTTTTTTGTATCAATTCTATATGCGTTTAGTTGAGTTTTATATTTATAGTTTAAATTATGTTTTATCATCAACTCTTCAAAGGCACTTTTATCACTTCTATCAACTTTACAAAGCCAATAGATATTATTCCCTATATCCGGAACGTATTTTGCGAAAATTTTTAAAAAATATTCATATTCTGATTTTGTTTTTATGGTCGGGCGGTCTATTTTGTAAATATATTTAATTGATTTAGAGAATGGAACTTTAATTATTTTATTTGCCAATCCCCGCGTCAGCCTGATATGCGGATCCTGGTCTGCGCCCACAGGAATCACAACGGGTTTCGGTCCTCCGAAATCTTTTAATTGCGGGTGCAGTATGTCCGCGCTCTGCGTCAGTGCGCTTAACATGTGCGAGATATTTGTCTCTCCATTAAAGCCATAGATGGCGCTCAATTCTGAAAAATTCACTTTTATGCCAAGCTCAAAGGCAAGGTTTTTCACTAAATCGGATTTTGACTGGAAATAAATATGTGCTCCTGGCTCAAGACCGAGAGCAATAGCGCTTAAAATATAATCTTTACCTAGAACCTTACATTCCTCCCATGTTTTACCCCTCACAGCATGTGCCTCCATATCCGCAATCGCAAGGAACACATCCCCGCCCTGCTGCTGGTGCCAGATAATCTCCTCCATCACCATCTTATGCCCGAGATGCGCTTTACCCGAAGGCATGAAGCCGCTGAGGGCAGCAAAAGGTTTTCCCGAAAGCATGGCTTCGAGTACCGTTTCATAGCTCCTGTGCCCGAAAATAACATGCCTTCGCATATACCTGTGCGGGTTTGGTATTTTCCCGAGGAGGTCGTCGAACCTCGATATGCCGAACTCGTCAAAGAGTTTGGAATAATTATCTATCTTAACCGCACCCCAAGGGTCGAGGGTTGTCATGCCCTCTATTCTGGGCTTATAGATATGTAAAGGTTATTATTGTGTTGGCATGCCCAAAAAGAGGATTGTCCGAGGGGGGATTTCCACCCCCTAATAGCAAACAGAGGAGCAACCCATAGGAGGTTGGGCTCGGACACCAACTATCATATCAACTATCATTATCATTATTATGCCCATAATATATCATGCATAATGTGATATTTAAGGCTTTCTCTTAAATTTAAAAAAAATTATGAAGTATTACTTTGACCGGAAAGATTGCTTCATTTTATATCTTCTCGTACACTCCTTGCAATCTCATCAAACGCAGGTGGTCTTATCTGGAAAACATCCATGCCTTCAGGGAACTCGATTGATCTTCCATCGGTTATGATAAGAACACCATTAGCATTTTCTGGCATTTCATTTATTATTTTCAATGCAAGTTTGCCCATCTCATCCTGCGTTTCCTGAATCTTTTTTATCAGATACTCTCTCCACCTGTCAAAATCGATATCCTTGTCGTAAAAACCCTTATGGATTTCCTCAATCTCAGGCAAAAATGATTTGGAATATTCCTCAAAAAGCAGTTTTGATTTTCTAATATATTCATTTTTATCAATTCCCCTAAGCTTTGCACCTTTATCCACCAGATTCTTTATCAATTTGTAATGGCTGCTTTCTTTTCCGAATTTATCGAAAAATTCTATTCCTATTTTTTCATCGTCGTTTATCCCTTCAAGATACAGCACGCTGATGTTCCCATATGTTGAGATGAAATAGTCTATTTTTTCCCTGACCTCAAACCAGAACCGCTCAACCTTTGCAGTGTCAAGCTTAAACTGAAGCGCCATTTCTTCGAACGGCAGCGTAGGAACCACGTAGAGTTTCCGTTTTGCTGTGAAGCTTTTCGCCTCAGGTTTTTCTATTTTGCCAAGCTCTGTCATATATAATTCTTATTGCCGAAGAGATATAACATTATTGGAAATCAAGAATCTCTTTTAATGCCTCTTCATAGGTTCTCATATCCTGCTCGCTGTGCAGCACAAACCTGACCTCTTCAATCCCCTTATTTTTCTCAAGGAATTCAACGACTGCCTTTATAGCAACCCTGCTCGCCTTTTCGATCGGATACCCATATGCGCCGGTGCTGATGGACGGGAAGGAGATCGTCTTCAATCCCGTTTTCATGGCAAGGGAAAGGCTGTTCCTGTAAGCCTGTGCGAGCAATTCCGGCTCACCTTTATCTCCTCCATTCCAGATTGGTCCGACGGTATGGATAACATTTTTCGCTTTCAGTTTTCCTCCCGTTGTAATCACGGCTTTACCAGTGGGCAGACCATCGGGATATGATGTCTTCCTGATAATTTTGCATTCTTCCAATATCTCCTCCCCGCCTTTCCTGTGTATAGCGCCGTCCACGCCTCCTCCTCCAAGAAGGCTTGGATTGGCTGCATTGACTATGGCGTCGGTATCCTGCTCGGTGATGTCTCCGAGTACGAGAATTAGTCTTGAGGCTCCAGTAATGGTTTCCATTATTTGTTGAGATGGGGTCGTTTATTTTAATTCTTTTGGTGCATATTCTCAGCTCGATAGCTATATATATTTTCGTAACACATGTGTTACATATGGACACTACCATAAGGAACATAGACCCTTTCGTTTACAAAAGATTGAAAGAAAAAGCAGCAGCAGAGGGCATATCCATCGGGGAGGCGGTCACAAAGGCTATCAGCGAATGGTTAGGATTTTCGAAAAAAAAGAAGAAAAGCATCCTTGAAATCAAACCAGAACATTTTGGCTACCAGTATCGAAATTTGAGTGAAGAGATCGATGAGGTACTGTATAAAAAGGAGACGGCTTGATATTCCTGGATTCCAGTGCAATTATTGCGTATAAAAATGCAGATGATGTAAATCACAAAAAGGCTGTTGAGATTTTTCAAGAACTCAATGAAGGAAAATACGGCATTGGAATTATTTCGGAATTTATATTCTCAGAAGTCACAACAGTTCTTGCGCTAAGGAAAAGCATTGATGCTGCTAAAGAAGTAGGAAATGTTTTACTAAATGCCAAAGAAATCGAAATAATGAAAGCGAGCGACGTATTTGAGAGGGCATGGGAAATCTTCATAAATCAAGAAAATACGGCTCTAAGCTTTGTTGATGCTTCCAATCTTGCATGCATGGAACAGAAGAGGATAAAGAAAATTGCAACTTTTGACAAGGATTTTCTTAACATAAATTCAGTGGAAGTTGTGAGGAATTGAAAGAAAGTTTTGTAAATCTATAAAGTAAATGTAAAATAATCAGATAAATAAGTTTGAGTACGCTTTTCTATATTAAATTCTTTTTTAGACTTTAAGGGATATTCTCCTTTTATTAGTGCGTTAACATGCTCTTTTACTCTTTTATAAACTTCGTCTGGATCTTTTGAAGCATCAACAATAACAAAATTCGTATCTAAAAAACTATAACCTTTATATCTAATTTTACTCTCAAATATTTCTAAATACTTTTCGCGGATATTCCCCAACATAAATAGCTTTTTCTCGAAGTACTCTTGTTTATCCCATTTTCTTTTTTTATTTCCACCATCTGATTTAAATCTTGATATTGATTTATGTGGATCAATATCTAATAGTATAGTTAAATCTGGTGGAATTGCAAACTGGTTTATGTCACATAACCATTCAAAAAATGGAATAGTTTCCTGATCTATATAATATGACCATTCTAGCTTAATATCTTCACATGATTGGTATGCTAATGTCGAGTAAACGTATCTTTCGCTGATCACAATCCCCCCTTTATTAAGTGTTGGGAATATTGTCTTGTATAGATGTTCTAATCTATCAGCAGCAAAAAGTAAAGCTCGTTGTTCTTTAGTTACTATTTTTTCCTCTCTTAAATATTTTCTAATTAATTTCCCTATCATGCCGTTTGTAGGCTCCATTGTTAATTTTGCAGGAACATTCGAAAGAGAAGGAAATTTTCCTTTTGTAATCTCCGAAAATAATTTTTTAGCTTGAGTCCCTTTTCCTGACCCATCAATGCCTTCAAATACAATAAATAATGGTTGCTGATCCAAATGTAAGCCTCCCACAATCTTGATATTTATTGTATATAGATATTTGGAAAAAACTTTGGAAAACTTTTTCATATAACTAGATATATTGCTTATTATGGGATAGATAAAGGTGACACATTATGGACATCCAGACCACAACCCGCACCGAACTCGTCGACATAACCGACCGCGTGCGTACAATAGTAAAAGAAAGTGGGGTAGAAGACGGCATCTGCGTCATCTCAACGCGCCACACCACAAGCGGCATAATAATCAACGAGAACGAACGCGGGTTAAGAAGCGATATACTGGAGATGCTGGAGACGCTTGTTCCTGAGAACAAGAATTATGCACATAACCAGATAGACAACAACGCAGATGCGCATCTCAGAGCAGCCCTTCTCGGCAACAGCGCAGTCCTACCTCTCGAAGACGGGCATCTTGTCCTCGGAACTTGGCAGAGCATATTCTTTGTGGAACTCGACGGCCCGAGAAACCGAAATGTGAATGTAAAAATAATAAAAAGCTAAAAGGTATCCAACTCTCCCCTTGCAATCATCTCGGTAATCTTCGTGATATCCGCAAGCCAATGATCTATGATGGCTTCAGACTCTGATTTGATGACTTTCATATTTGCACCGTCCTCGGGTATCACCTGTGCGCTCGCTATGAGAGGCTGGTCGATTGGCTTTCCTATCTGCGAAAGGATGCGGATATAAACGTCCTCAATCCCTGGGACATTTTCAGCAATATCATTTGCTATCCTTGTGGAGAGCAGGTTGTACAGCTTGCCCACATGGTTGATCGGATTTTTTCCGCTTGTGGCTTCCATGCTCATCGGCCGGTTCGGTGTGATCAAGCCATTGCACCTGTTCCCTCTGCCTACGGAGCCATCATCCCCCATCTCGGCTGAAGTCCCTGTAACCGTGAGATAGACAGAACCTGTTTTTTCATCATCGCCCGTGTTAACGAATACTTCAACCTCGCGGTCTGTATATTCAGCGGCAAGGTCGCAGATTTTATCGCAGAGTTCACTCTTTATCGAAAAATAGTGGTTCTGGTCATCGATATGCTTTCCAATCATCGCACATGCTACCGTTAGGGTTATGTTATCGTTCTTCCTCATCCCCATGACCTTTATATCGGTTCCGATGGCTGGGAGGTCTTTCTTGAAATTCAGCACCATCTGCCGCTCCGTATTATACACTATCTGCTCGACCTCAGAGAACGGGGCGTGACCCACGCCGAAGGAGGTATCATTAGCTATAGGCGCTTTTCCGCGCTTGAAAACGCTCTGGAGGTCAGTCGAGCCCACGCCGAGTTTGCAGTCGATGATGATATCGTGCTCTGAATCGATATCAGGAAGCGTGGTTTTCAGGTATTGCTTGGCTGCTTTTACAGCGGTCGTGTCTGTGGGGATTTTTATGTCCTTGAATTCTTTCGTGGCTCTTCCCACGAGGAGCACATAGATTGGTGAGATAAGCTCCCCGCCGTTATATTCAGGATGGGAACGTCCTGCCACCACTTCGACCTGGTCTGTGTTGTGATGGAGCACTGTCCCGCATTTTTTAATGTATTCGTTGCACAGTGCACGGCTTACCGCCTCAGCAAAACCGTCAGCCATGCTGTCCGGGTGCCCGACTCCTTTTCTTTCCACTATTTCAATTTCCTGTTTTTCGATTGGAGTCTGTGTGATTTTTTCAACGCGAATATTTCTTGCCATTAGAATACCTCGAAGAGTTTTCTCCATTTGATGTCATTTTGCATATAATAACTTTCGGTTATCATCAGCTTTTAATATTATGCTGTTCAAAGACCAACAAGCAAGATAATGACATGCATATCCGACCCCACCAAAGCCCTCCTGAAAAAACACGGCTACCACCTTGCAGGTACCCATGGCGCGGTAAAAACATGTCTCTGGCTCAATAAAAGCCTGCGCGGCGAAGGAGCATGCTATAAAAGCAAATTCTACGGGATTAACTCGCACCG
>DAHXMQ010000094.1 GCA_027371625.1 Candidatus Methanoperedentaceae archaeon
CAGAGGAAATATGAGTACTAATATCCAGCGATTAATCACCGCAAAGGACGCAGAGAACGCAGAGAACGCAAAGCGTGTAGGTAAAATATCTTTGCGACCTTTGCGCTCTTTGCGGTGGGATTTATTCAGCTACTCGCGAATGGTACTCGATTTCGGAGCCAGCATATGAGTGCTGATCTTGGCGCGCGCACAAAGGAAGCAAAAGCTATCAGCGAACAGAGCCGCGCAGTCGTGCGAAGCATCGTGAAAGGCGACACGCCTGAGGACAGGATAAGGCAGCGCTGCGTGATAGCCACTGGCGACCCGGCGTTTGCCGAATTCATGAGGTTCAACAACGAGCCGGTAAAAGCCGGAATGGAAGCCATCATGAGAGGCGCAACGATTTTCACGGACATAAGAATGGCGCAGGTGGGGATTACAAAAATGGGGCATAAATGCGAAGTGCGATGCGTGCTTGAAGCCGGAGAGGATATATCTGAAAAAACAGGCGCTACAAGGACAAGCGCGGGCTTCATGGCGCTGGAAGATGAGCTTGATGGAGCGATAATCGTGATCGGGAATGCACCATCAGCGGCGCTGACGGTTTGCGGGATGATAGAAAAAGGTGCCAAACCCGCGCTACTTGTGGCAACGCCTGTTGGGTTCGTGAATGCCGCCTATTCGAAGGAGCGCGTGAGAGCGCTTGAGGTGCCTTCCATTACCTGCGTGGGGACAAGAGGCGGGACGCCTGTGGCTGTTGCGGTGGTGAATGAGCTGGTGGAGATTGCAAATGAGATGGTTTAAAGGGGTTCAGATATTGGGAATAGAGAAAAAGGCTTGGAATAGCATAATTTCACAGCGGTTTGCCTTCTGTTCATAAAAAGAAAGCCAGATCACTTTCTAACAAAGCTGCCTATGAACACATACCAGTTATAGACCGCCATTATAAAAGCAACAAGGAAGATGAACTGGGTTATCTCATTCAGGCGAAAAACGTTCAGGACTGCACCCCACAGCGTTAACTGCGTGGCGAGCCTGACGAGGGAATTGAGGGCAAACGAGGCGCCTGCAACCGAGATGTACATCCATGTCTTCTGCATCACAGCCTCGTTGAGGAAGAGCTTGGCTTTTAATAAGTCCTTATCGACTTTGTGCATCATGTAGAGAATCTGGGCGATGAGGAAGATCATTATGAATGCAGCGCCGATGGTATAAACCTCGATGGAATCCCGAAAGAAATCTATCAGTTGCATTTTAATCCCGCATCATGTGATTGATATTTCCGATGTCATCTCTACCGTGCACTTACAGCGTGCCTGTAGCCTCAAGCCCATTGTCAGGGCTTTGAGGATTGCTCCCCCGAAAAAAAGAGAAGGGGGAGGAACGTATTTACGATGCAACTGTGTAAGTAATCTTCGCTATCTGCTGGCTGGAAACCGTGTCCAATAAGGTTACTGTCAGTGTACCAGTAGTGAATGTGAAGACGCCTGTTTCTGTACCGGTAGATGTCACTTTAACATTGTTGAGAACTACAACAGGATTTGCCGTACTTGTATTGCTTAATACTAGGTTATCTCCTGCCGCAAAGAACGAATCACCGGTTGAATTCAAAAGGCTAATCACTGCATGGTTTGTGCCTTGATCTATAATTGCCTTTGTATGATACAAATCTATAGAATCCCCACCATCGTGCGTGAGAGTTATGTTACCAGATGCCGACGAAGCGCTCGATATCACTATGCTTGCCTGAGGCGCCTGATGCGGCGTTCCCATACCGAACACGAATGCAGCTATCACCGCTGCCAGAATCACCGTTATCGCCACCATCAGTATCACACCGATGACAGGCGATACTGCCTCTTCATTCTTCCTGAATTTCATACTGCTATTTCCTCCTTGTCCTTTCTCTTATTTACCACATTTTCGAGTTTCTTAGCCCACATATTCCTGTCCTGCGTATATTCGCATTCGAGATAATGCGAGACTGCCTTGGCGAGAGCGTCCTTGGTGTTTGATTCGCCTGTTTTCATCTTCAGGGCTTCGATATCCTCCACCAGTAGAACCGTTTGAACGTGCATTATTTTCGCCATTTATGTCTCCTGTTAGAGAAGGTTACGCAGTGCGTCTGTCTCCTTCCCGATAACATGTCATTATAATGATAATGGTATTTAAAGTTTTGGATAATTATGATGAGGAGAATAAGGGCAATTTTTGGCGCATAAGAAAAAAACTCTTCGAGTCGCTATAATCTAAAGATGTATCAAGGCGAATTTACTGCTGAGTTCCTCAAAATACTAAAGAAACTAAAAAGTAAAGAGCATCACGATTAGCTGCCATGCAAAATCTTATTATCCATACATGCCATCAACAGCAATCGCAGGGCTCGTGGTCTAGTCGGCTATGACGTCGCTCTCACACAGCGGAGATCCTGAGTTCGAATCTCAGCGGGCCCATATAAATCTATATATATCCAGAACAATAATTGCTATTAAAAAGGTGGTCGAATGGAAACAAAAGATATTGCTCTTGCCGTGATTATGACACTGTCTTCAATAGTACTGACCTATAAATGGCTCATCCGTCTTGGCGATTCCGACCCTGTTATCATCGTATCTGCAATGCTTCTCATCGGTTCGCTGGCAGTGATGATATTGTTCGTCAGCAGCAGATTGCAGAGGCTTGAAGCAGCACTTGACGCAAAGGAGCGCTCAATCAGGATAAACATCAAAGGCGTTGAAGAGCATCTTGAAAAAAAGATGGATACATACATGAAGGACACCACAAATACCATAGGCGAGTTCTCTAAGAGGATGTATCGCTGAAAGCATCCCTCACCAGAGATGCTATCTGTTCCAGTACGTTCCGAGCTTCGCCTGTGTTCTGGATTCTCCTGATATCCACCCTGCCGCTGCGGTACAACATCACGCTCCTTCCCTCCAGTTCAAAACGTGCAACGCCAAGCCTTACCGAGCATTTTAACTCAGCTACGCCCGCGCGCCCGAGAACCTCGCATAATCTTTCCATAACCAGCATTTTTCCGAGATGGCACTCTGCGATGTACCGTGAGGGGTCTTCAACGCAAGGACAGGAATATGTGGGCTAAGAAACTCGAAAATGTGGTAAATAAGAGAAAGGACAAGGAGGAAATAGCAGTATGAAATTC
>DAHXMQ010000218.1 GCA_027371625.1 Candidatus Methanoperedentaceae archaeon
GCATGACGAATTGTATGTTTATCGTTCATCAATCAAACCTCATTAACTGCCTCTAACATTCATTTTTAGTAATTAATACCTCAGTTCTTTAAATGTCAAACTTTCTAATATCATTTGCGCCTGTTTTTAGCGATGAATAAAGTTTTATTGGCTTTTATTCACCTCTGCGAGCATGAGAACGCCTATCGCCTTCAGTCACAAACCCCGTACTTAAGGACGAGGCCTGTACATATCGTTTTTTGCATGGTGTAAATCCTGGGTTTCAATATACTTACTTACAACCTCCCAACCATTTCCAACAGAGCCATGAAAGCAACTCGGCGCCCAGAGATGGTCTCCACACCATTCTTTGAGATGCGGGAACGCTTCACGTAATCTTTTGCTCGACACTCCTTTTATCTTCTTCGCAATATAGCTCAAGGAATACTTTGGAGGGTACCGAAAGAAAATGTGGACGTGGTCAGGATTAACTGCTCTCTCTATAATCTCGATACCCATTTCTACGCAGGTCTTGCAGATGATGCCCTCCGCCACCATCGCTACATCGTCCATGAGTATCTTTCCCCTGTATTTGGGAGCGAACACCATATGGTCTGAAAGTAACGATACCGTGTGCCTGTCATGGCGAAGCTCTTTACGATTCATTGGTCCTCCATATAAATGTCCTTGGCGCCTGTACATAAAATCCTGTGGTAAGAGCGAAGAGAAAGTATTCAAATCTTTAAAAGTCTGTGCAGGGCTTCAATGTGGGGCGACTATATCAGGTGCGCTGCAAGCCTTACCCAACATGGCTTGCCATTTCCTCCGAAGTCACCTGCACCAGATGATTTTTGGTTTCCATGTTACTTTAATCTGACGGTTAATGAGTGACTACCAGTTTTTAACTTTCAGTTTATCAATGTCTTTAAAATGGGCTGTATTTGCGGTCACCAGTGTTAATTGATGAAGTATTGCGGTTGCAGCAATGTAAGTGTCCATCATATCCACTTCCTTTCCTTGGGAGACAAGATACGTTCCTATCTCGGCGGCTTTAATTGCAATCTCTGATGTAACAGGAAGCACGTAAAACCTTGAGAACAGCATTTCCGCTTTAGCCATTGCCTCATCATATTTTGCCGAACCTTTTTCGTACCTTCGGAATATTCCCCAGTAGAACTCATATTGTGTGACGGCGGAAATCGCATGCGTTCCTTCCCTGTCCAGCTTTCTAACTTTATTTAAAACCTCAGAGCCTCCATGGTCGATATCGATGACAACCGTGGTATCGAGAAGTTTCATATCCTGCTAATATGATTTTTCAAGCCGGCTGAGTGTATCCTTGCTAATCTTTTTTAACTCTGCCTTGGTTTCTTTCCAGTCCTCGTCTGCAAGTATTCGCAAACCCACGACGTCTGCTATGCGCTTGGGTCTGATGGCGCGCCTGATATAATGACTCAATCTTCTTATCGATGAACCGGTTGGCAAACTTCTGGACATATTTAATAATATACCGTATTTGTAAATAAACATTCCCTGTGTGAGGTTATCGTCTCATTTTGAGGCTTCGCGTACGCTTCCATTCCTGACATATCAATAAGCGCACGGAAATCAGAAACATAATCCCGCTTTCGCACTCGCAGCCATAAAATCGCGAACAAGCTTTGCCCCCAGCAATGCGGTATTGCCGGAATCGTAGGCTGGCGCAATCTCCACCAGGTCAAAACCAACAATTTTGGGCGCTAGGCAGGAAATTACATCCCTCACATCGCGCGGGGTTAACCCGTATGGCTCAGGACTTCCGAGGGCAGGCGCATAGGCAGGGTCGATTGCGTCCATGTCTATGGAAAGATAAACAGGGCCTTTGATATAATCTCGAATTTCCTGCATTATTTTCTCTATACCCAAAGCATACACATCGTCTGCCGAAAACATTTTTATTTTGTTTTCCGCGACGTATTCGTACTCTTCTCGTGCACCGCTCCTGATGCCTATGGCAGCATATTTTTTTGTAACCTCTTCAAGGATGTGTCTTGAGATGCATGCATGGCTGTTCCGCGAACCACGGTATTCCTCCCTTAAATCAAGATGCGCATCAAGAACAACGAATCCAAGCTCAGGATATTTCTTTTTACAGGCAAGAGCGAAGGGTAACGTCAGTGAATGCTCCCCGCCAAGCATCACTGGCATTTTCTCGTCTTTAATGTATTTATCGGCATGAGCCGAAATCATTGAAAGGGTTTCGTCGATATTCTTTACCACAGCGAGATCGCCGGCATCGTGAATTCTGATGTCCTTCAGATCTATGTCGAATAAGGGATTGTATGTCTCAAAATAATGCGAGGCTTTCCTTATTTCAAGAGGTGCACATGCGCTTCCCAGTCTGCAGCACGAAGTACCATCAAACGGCACCCCGCAGATTACATATCGTGCATCCTTGTAATCAGCGTTTGCGTCGGAAAAAAGCATTATACTTTGATGAACTGTCAATTATTTATAGTATATTCTTCTGAGTTCATCAAACACGCATGTCGATCTTTATTTTCCCCATCGACATCAGATAGGAAATATCTTTCCCCGGCTCTATTTTACCTTTGAGTTCATCGGGTATTTTAAGTTCCAGCGTTGAATAGTCCGCCAGATCCATTACCTGGACAACATCGCCTGCAACTGCAAGAACCTGCCCGTTCTTCCTTTCTACAAGCGGGACATATATCTTATCGGTCACAGGTGCGACTATCGAGCGCTTGGAGCCGTCGAATATGCCGATGGCATCTATCCTGGCTTTTGCAGAGCCGTGTTTTCCAGTTTTTGCATGAGAAATACTTTTGATAACGCAGGGTTCCTCATCGATTAGTACATACTTTCCTTCCTTTAATGTCCGTACTTCCACTTGTTCCTTCATTTCGATTCTCCTCGCCTAAGCACAGCCTCTGATATAATAAATATGTCGATTTAAATGATTGTTTTGGTAAAGAAAACATTATCTAATCACCCGCCAAAGAACGCTTATGTTCAAGATAATCCCTGCCATAGACCTGAAGGATAAAAAATGCGTCTCCCTTGTGCAGGGAATCCCTGGCACCGAGCGCGTCTCACTCGACGACCCGCTTGCAATCGCAGCGCGCTGGGTCAGCGAGGGCGCAAGCATACTGCACCTCATCGACCTGGACGGTGCTATCGAGGGAAAACGTTTGAACAGCTCCATAATCGAATCAATTGTGAAGGAATTCAAGGTCGAAACGCAGGTTGGCGGGGGAATAAGGTCAAAAGAAGATGCATCGCAGCTTCTTGCTCTCGGCGTGAACAGGGTAATCATAGGTACTGCCGCTGTAAACAATCTTTCGTTCGTGGAAATGCTTGTCAGGGAATTTGGAAGCAAACGCATCATGGTAGCGCTTGATTCAAAGAACGGCAGGGTAACCACACACGGCTGGGCGAAGCAGTCGGCTTTCACTGCTATCGGGCTTGGAAAGAAGTTTGAGGAACTCGGAGCCGGAAGCATCCTTTTCACAGATATCAATACAGAGGGGCTCCTGATGGGGGTAAATCCAGAGTGTACAGCGGAACTGGTGCAGGCGCTCCATATACCAGTGATAGCTTCGGGGGGAATAACCACACTTTCGGATATCGAGGCAATCAAGAAAACAGGTGCCAGAGGAGTAGTAATTGGCGCTGCGCTCTATATGGGTAAATTCACGCTCAGCGAGGCGCTGGCGCAGGAAGAGAGATAGCCTTGAAAGAATCTATGAATTTTTTAACTTGACTTTGTCAGATTAGTCCTTATTAATAATAATCTTTTTTGTTTGGAATAAATATTTATAATACAATATATAATATTGTATTGAGGGATGACCGCATGAATTCACCAAGTTTATGCGTCAAGGATG
>DAHXMQ010000127.1 GCA_027371625.1 Candidatus Methanoperedentaceae archaeon
CAAAGAAAATATAAGCACCATTTAATAAATTCTGAATTCTTTTTGAACCTTTGTATGCTTTTCTATTTACTAAAAGATGAAGGACATCAGGAGAAGTAACTATCATAGATTTGTTGCTTAAAAATCCAAACTCCCTTAGCATTTCGTTAATCAGTTCACTTTTTTGAAGCTTAAAATCAAGACTTTGCTTACGTAGATAGGAAACTAATGAAGAACTCGAATAATAAAATACATTTATAGCGTTTGCAGAAGGTAAACTGTCGGGCCAAATAGAAACATTAGGAAGTTCTTTGCTCAATGCACTTATTTGAGCATCCATCAATATCTTTGTAGGATAGGTAAGAATTATCGGTTTTCTTTTAAAAAAATCAGGATCTTGCATCAAATTTCTGATGATATAGCTTTTTCCTGAACCTACCGGAGCCTCAACGATAACAATTTTTGAATTTGGGTTTTTAATTGCATCGATGGTTTCTTTTTGGAATGGTCTAAATCCATTCTCCACTTTTACATATCGTGGTTTTATTTTTATCCCTGAATTAGTTATACAATTGGAATGCAGTTAACTCACCCTCCCTCCGCACGCTCTCCCGCCCCCTCATCCTCATGCTCCTCCCGCGCCCCATCGGCGGGCTTTGCGCCGTAAGTTTCGATACCTGTATTCAAGCTATTATCACCATGCTCCCTCAATGCAGTTAATCTGCGTTCATCCGTTTTTTTCTGCGGTTCGTCATTTTGTAAACCACTCATCTCCTTATATATCTTTGGAAAGCGATGTGAAAGTGATTTTTTTCGCCGCGTGCGATGAACACTCTGAATTTGTCCTTGCTCTATTTCAGTTTTCCGCCGTTACATAATTTAGTAATGTTACTTTGATGGCAAATTTACAAATCTGCGTTTTGTTATTTCGATATGCACAGGGGCATTGGATTCCTATCGGCGCGCCACAAATTAATACAATTTTGTTTATAAAATTCAACCAAAAGAATAATCTCTATCTTTTCTGTTCTTCGCTGTGATTTATGTTCAGGATAAACTCAAAGTAAACAGTTATTACCTAAAACATATAATATTAACATGGATGGAAAATATGACAGAAAGTCTTGTCCACGAAGGCATAGATGTTCTCGTAAAATCCAGACACTTCGGCAGCAAAGATGAATTGCTTGACGAAGCCGTCAGGACATTACTGGAAGTGAAGCCTGCACTGAAAACAGAAATTGCAGTCGAACTTTACAAAAAAAGCACTATTTCCCTTAGCAGAGCTTCTGAAATTGCAGGTGTATCAACAGAGGGATTTAAAGAAATACTCGCAAGTAGAGGCATAGTTAGAGTCGTCAAAGCCCCCTCACGCGAAAAAATCAAAAAAGAAATGAAATTAATACTGCAAGAATAAGATGACGGTCATTTTCGATACGGACATACTCAGCGCATTTGCAAAAGCCGAAGCTTTGCTGCCGTTAAAGAAACTTTTCTCAAAACATGATATTTATATCACCCCGGAAATCTATGAAGAACTGAGTATTCCTGTTGATTATGGTTACGCCTTTCCATTGAAGATATTTGAAGAGTTCGAGATTATAGCTCCATCCAAGGAAGAGCAGGGAATATACAGGGAATTTCTGAGAGCCAATCGCCGTGTTGGAAAAGGTGAATTGGAGGCTATTTCTATCTGTATCAACAGGAAATACTATTTTTCATCAATGGATGAAGCTGCTTTATCATTTGCGCAAACCAACGGCGTAACCACGATTAGTCTGCATTCCATTTTGAGATCATTATGGGAGTCTGAGATTTTGACAAAGGAAGACGTTAAGAAGCTTATTTCTGAAATCGAGCAAAAAGACAACACAAGAATAAAAGATATTCAGAAGATCCTATAGTAAAATCCCGCCCCCTTCCTCCTCATACTCCTCCCGCGCGCGCCCATCGGCGAGCTTTACACCAGCAGTTTCGATACCTGTATTCAAGTTATTATCACCATGCTCCCTCATTGCAGTTAATCTGCGTTCATCTGCGGTTCGTTTTCAGTTTATAACACTTATTTCCTTATATATCTAAGGATAGCGGCGTGAAAGTATTTTTTTACCGCAGGAACACTCTAACTTTGCGCTCCCTATATTTCAGTTTTCCGCCGTTATTATAGTTTGTAACGTTTATAATGTTACAAAATGTTCAAAATTTCTGCGCCATTTAAGGCACCATGCAAAAATATAAGCCATCAGAGTTTTCTTATCTGTAAGGTAACTTATGTCAGTCTCTCTAAAATCCATATACGCGGAAATAAAATTGCTGAGAAAAGAAATGCAGCAGGTCAAGAGTGCCCTTATTCCGGAAGAAACGGTTTCAAACGAAGAGCTTGCAGAATTGCAGGATATCGAAATCAGGATGAAACGGGGAGAAAAAGTAAGGCTTCAAGATGCGCTTGAGGAATTGAATGTTTGAAATCTTCCTGAGCAATGCTGCCTTAAAAACTCTAAAAAATCTTGACAATCGGATTGTGCAGAAAGCCAAAAAAGCTCTTCTTACCTTAAAATCTTCTCCGTTGCCGATAAAAGAATACGACATAAAAAAGGTCGAAGGTACCGAAGATACTTATCGATTAAGAATCGGGAATCACAGAATTATTTATAAGATCAACTGGGATGTAAAAGAGATATACATTCTCAAAATCTCCAGAAGAAATGAAAAGACGTATAGGTTATAATCCGTCCTTAATTTCATTTACAAATTTTTGAATAGTAATAATTATCAGTAACGTTACTAATGTTACTATCATGGAACTAACAGGACAGAAAAAAGTACACATCGTACCTATGGGCTATGAGATAGACCGCATCGAAACTCCACTGCGCGACATAGGCGCTGACAGGGTTTACATCATAACTGATGAGGAAGAGAAAGATATAGGAAAGCTGTATCTCAAAGAACTCACCTGCAGGATAGAAAAGCTGGTGAGAGAGAAGGAACTTATCATCCTTTCCTGTCCTATCTGGGACTTCCGCAGGCAGATGTCGCTGCTCTGTGAACTTGTGCGGAAAGAAAAAGCAGCCGGCAACTTTGTCTATATCAACCTCTCCTCAGGGAGCAAGCTATCAGCCATAGCAGGCACGCTCACCTCGCTCATGTACGGCGCCGTGCCGTATTATGTCCAGGCGGAGAAGTATAATATCGAGCATCCGGACATAGAGGGCGGGAAGATTATAGGAATCACCAGCGGCGTTAAAAAGATATTGAAAATACCTTCATATACTATAGAGCCGCCAGCCGATGAACTCATAGGCGCGCTGGCAATACTTTCGGAAAATAAAGGAAAACTGACCCAGAAAGAATACATTTTCAGACTTGAAGAAAAAGGGCTTATAAAAGATGCAATTATAACGCGGGGCAGGAGAAAGGAAGTAACGAAAAAAGGGTACGCAAAGGCTAAAAGACAGTATTTCGAGAAACTTGAAGATAAAGGATGGGCTTTAAAGAAGGGGAAAGGGCGCTCGTCTTATATAGAGATCACGGAAGAAGGGAAGAACACATACGAGACGTTCGTAAAAGCTGCAGCAGTGGAAAATGAAATTCGATCAGTTCACTGATACGCTTTTCTATTTCTTTTTTCTATTTTTATATTTGTTAGTAACGTCGAGTTCGCTGTGAGTTCGTATCGAGTTCGTTGTTTTAGGTTGCCTTCTTTGCGGTGAATATTTTGCTCGAGAGGCTGCTTCGGTTTCTATTGGCTCCGCAACATTAAAAACTAATATTAATAGTGATTCTGCCTTAAACGAACCTCGGTCTTGCCGATAGCATCATAGCGAGCGGATTCGATTTGAAAGGAAGATTTGAAACATCTTTAGAAATCCTGTCATTTAGCTCCTGCATGCTCATTTTCACATTGGCTGGCTTATTGGGCAGGGATTCGCTCCGTATTGTAACTGTAACATTATTGTCCCTCACTTCTTCATCCCCCACAACAGCCACATACGGCACCCATTCCTTCCCTGCGTCGCGAATTTTCTTGCCAACCGTCTCCTCGCGATCATCAATGTCCACTCTCCATTT
>DAHXMQ010000129.1 GCA_027371625.1 Candidatus Methanoperedentaceae archaeon
GTCCGTGGGAGATTATCAGGCTCTTCGGTCGAAGCCCGTTCAGGGGATACGCTGGCGGGTCTGTGGGCTTTATGCCGTAATCGAGGAGAAGCTCTTCGTTTATAAGAACGGCTGACCTTCCAACTTCCCTCGCTCCTCCCAGGAATCGTAGATTGATGTTATCGCCTCAGCTTATTCATCATATACTCTATATTTATACCTGTTGACATGAATTAAAGAAGATTTATGAATATACTAAGACGAGGGCGGCTGTCGGCAGAATCCAGTGAAGACATCATGCGCCTCACATCCTCGATGGAAGCTGATAAGCGCATATTCGATGCTGATATCGATGTTGACAGAGCGCATGTTGTAATGCTCAAAGAGCAGGGCATCATCAGTGCAGGGGATTGCGCCGCTATTCTCTCAGGGCTGGATAAAATACAAAAGGAAGGTATTTCAACCCTTGATAAAAAATACGAGGACGTCCACATAGCACTTGAGGCAAGGCTTATAGAAATCGTGGGCGAGGATACAGGCGGCAGGATGCATTCAGGGCGCTCGCGCAATGATGAGGTCGCTGCATGCATAAGGCTCACGCTGCGCAAAGAACTTTTAAGCCTTTTAGAAGAAAGCAACGAACTCGTTGCAACCTTCATCAACATTGCTGGAAAACATCATGAAACCATAATGCCTGGCTATACGCACACCCAGCACGCCCAGCCCACGACGCTTGCTCATCATCTTCTTGCTCATGCGAATGCGCTGCTTCGTGACATTGAAAGAATAAAAGGAGCCTATGCGCGGACAAACCAGAATCCTCTCGGGGCTGCTGCATTTGCTTCTACAGGATTTCATATAGACAGAGAGAGAACTACGGAACTGCTCGGATTCGATTCTCCAATCGAGAATTCCATGTATGCCGTGAGCACCCGTGACTTTATGATTGAAAGCATGAGCTGCTTTGCAAATATCATGACAAACCTGAGCAGAGTAGCGGAAGAACTCATACTCTGGAGCACATTTGAGTTCGGCTTTATAGAACTGGACGATATGTACTCATCCACCTCATCCATAATGCCGCAGAAGAAAAATCCGGACATTGCGGAGCTAATGCGTGCAAAGACAGGAACTGTTCATGGCGCCCTCACATCCGTACTCACGATATGCAAGGCTCTACCGTACAGCTACAACCGCGACCTGCAGGAGGCTACACCTCATCTCTGGCGTGCTGTGGATACGACAAGGTCTTGCGTGCGTATGGCGCAGGGAATGGTCAGCACCATGAAGGTCAAAAAAGAAAGGATGAATGAGGCATCGTATATAGGGTTCACCACAGCTACCGAGCTTGCTGACACCATTGTTCGAACAACCGGCATACCTTTCAGGACTGCGCACCATATCGTTGGCTCGGTTGCAAAGACAGGAAAAGCGCCCGCCCCTTGTAAGTTCTTTCATAATAATGGTTCTCTGGCGTTTTGTTTCTTTAGGAGCAGGGCCTCCCGATACAGAGCGCTTCCT
>DAHXMQ010000221.1 GCA_027371625.1 Candidatus Methanoperedentaceae archaeon
CCATGACCTGATGGCAGGCAATGTTTCTTGCAATCTAAATAAAGAGCATACCAATGTGCTGTTCGATACCAACAGCAACAGGATATTTACAGTACCTGATTTTGTGCAGGATATACTTGGCATGTGTAAAGGGAAATTAAATTTATCTGAAATAGTGAATATAATTAAAGAAAAGTATCAACTACCTCGCAACGAAGCTGAATTTAAATGCAAAAACTTTTTGAATGGATTAGTAGAAAAGAATATCCTTGCAATATAACTTCCTTATGGTGCCCTCGGCTTTATTCTCGTTGAGCCACAGTTGGGGCATTCAGTTGCGCCTTTTTTCATGAAAGTCTTCTTGCATGATACGCACCAGAACATCCCGTATGCTTTTCCAATCTCCGCAAGCTCTTCCGGCTTTATTTCGAACGGGGTATATGTGCTGCACATTGTTCCCACCTCCGTTTATCATCGTTATATATGATATTAGCAGCCTTCATATTAAGCTTTTGTATGCTTAAAAATAATCAAGAGAAGCGACACAAAAACTATAATGCTTTTGTGTCACACTTCTCCGTTGCACTGTTTAAATGATTCCCACATCACTTATACTGTGCGCCCTTCGGCTGCTCTGCCTTTCGGGCTCTAAGTTTCGCATAGAACTCTTTCTGCCTGTCTCTTTCGGCAGAATCAACCTTTGGCTGTTTGGTCTTCTGTGCGTTTTCAGCCTGATCCATTGAGCTTTCAAGTCCAACCATTTTTTTCACCTCCTTCTAAATTTGTTAGTCATACACAAATTTCATATTTGTTCCACTCTTTTCAAAACGAGCCTCTCGTTTTCAATTTTGACATCAACTTCTGCGCCTTTTTCGAGGGGCAAAGGGAACTGTGAGTCACTTACTATCTTCGATTCGATAAGCACTTTGAAGCTGCTAGCTGGGGGGATAGCTATGATTCTCCCTTTGCCTTTCAGCACATTGACCTCCTATGGATAGTAATATTTAATAATTACGTACCTGTATTTATACCTATCTCCGTACCCATCTTCATACCTATTTTCATTCTTTCAAGTTGATATTAATTTCCGCTACCAACCAAAAGAGTTAATATTACGTTCATCCACGTCTTCTTAAGATAGATATGACTTTAAAAATCGCATGGGGAATCACAGGCTGCGGCGACCATCTCAAAGAAAGCCTCGATATAATGAAAGAACTCGCAAAAGAATATGATCTCGAAGTGAGGATATTCCTCTCCGAGGCGGGCGAAATGGTGGTAAAATGGTACAGGCTCTACGATGAGCTAAAGACCAGCTTCCCAAGAACCTTTGGTGAAAAATCACCAAACATCCCTTTTTTAGGAGGAGATTTGCAGACCGGCAAATACGATTTTCTTCTTATCATGCCCTCCACCTCAAACACAGTCGGGAAAATTGCGGCAGGTATATCCGATACCCTGCTCTCCAATGCCGCCTCGCTGGCTATGAAGGCAAAAGTGCCTGTCTATATTTTTCCCGCAGACCAGATTAGAGGCGAAATCACCACCGATTTGCCGGGCGGCAAGAAGCTCACGCTAACCATGCGGGATGTGGACATAGAAGCTGTTGATAAACTCCGGAAGATGAAAGGAATAACCGTACTTGCGAGTCCTATTGAGATAAGGGCGATCGTGAAAAAGCACATCGAAGGCAAGAAATAGTTCATTGCCTCTCGTATTCAAAATAACTGCATACTTCTCCTGTGCATCTGATAATTCTCCCCTTCACGGTATTTTTTATTATCTCAAGCTCGATTGCGCTCGGCTCTGCTATCCCTGGCACCGTGGCGCTTCCCGGCGAGAGGAGCAACACATCGGTTTTTTCCACTATCGGGTGATGGAAGTGCCCGAATACCAGCACATCCACATCCATCTCTTTCGCAAGGTAGCGAAGCCCGTCCGTGCTTTCGGTTGCAAGCTGCCCTTTGTGGATTATTCCAATTCTTACCCCCTCAACCTCGATTACTGCGCGCTCTGGAAGGAGCCTCATTAGTTCAGGAACGTCGGTATCCCCGTGAACTGCTACGAGCTTTCCCAGACCACGAAGTTCGTTATAACATCTAAGCGACTCAAAATCCCCTGCGTGGATGATGACATCCGAGCTTTTAATGATAGAAATAAGATCCTGTGGAAGATGCGTAAGAAGCGATTGTCCTTTCTTGATATGCGTATCAGATAAGACGACGAGCTTCATAATGATACCAGATTAAGAAATCCGCGTTCATCTGTGTTTATCTGCGGTTCCTATCTTGCTCGATTTCAACCATTTTTCAACAACATCTTCCAGCTTAATATCCACTTCCTCAATCCTGTATCTCACTCTCACAACTGGCTTGTTAAGCGCAAGCAGCCTGCCGAGGTCTATAGGCGTCCCCGCAATCACAGAATCGCAGTCCGCGGCGTTTATGGTCATCTCCAGTTCCTTCATCTGGGCTTCGCTGTAGCCCATTGCAGGAAGCACGGCGCCAAGATGCCTGAAATTCTTATAAACTTCCATGATTGAGCCGACGGCATGAGAACGTGGGTCGATGATTTCTTTTGCCCCATAATTTTTCGCGGCAATTACCCCAGCCCCAAAAGCCATTCCGCCATGGGTGAGGGTAGGCCCGTCTTCCACGACCAACACGCGTTTTCCTTTTATCAATTCAGGTTCATCTGCGGTTATTACCGATCTGGCTTTTATTATCAATGCCTTCTTATTTATGGATTTAACATTATTGATAACTGTCTCCACATCCTCCTTTCTTGCAGAATCCACCTTGTTCACGATAATCACGTCAGCAAGGCGCACGTTCACTTCCCCGGGATAATACGTAAGCTCATGCCCTGGTCTGTGCGGGTCGGCAATAACAATATGGAGGTCGGGCTTGAAAAAAGGGATATCGTTATTGCCACCATCCCAGATAATAATGTCAGCTTCCTTTTCCACATTATCAAGGATTTTCTTAAAATCAACACCACTATAAACCACAGTTCCGCAGCAGATATATGGCTCGTATTCCTCCCTCTCCTCTATGGTACACTCATTGCGGATGCAATCTTCCATCGAGGCAAACCTCTGGCATTCCTGTTTTCGAAGATCGCCGTATGGCATGGGATGGCGCACCACGACAACCCTGTGCCCCTTTTCTTTCAATATATCAACAAGTTTTTGCGAGGTCGGGCTTTTCCCCGAACCTGTTCTCACGGCGCATACTGAAATAACAGGCTTCTTTGATATTAGCATCGTGCTTTTTGTCCCCATTAGCCTGAAATCCGCGCCTGCTGCCAGAACCTGCGAGGCTTTCTGCATGACCGTCTCGTGCGATAGATCGGAATAAGCCAGCACCACCTGCTCTATATCCTGCTCTTTTATGAGCTTTGTTAATTCCTCTTCCGGATATATCGGTATGTCTGCTTCATAGAGCGAACCTGCCAGCTCCTTCGGATAGCTGCGTCCTGCGATTCCCGGAATCTGCGCTGCCGTGAAGGCTACTACCTCGTAATCCCTGTTGTCCCTGAAAAAAACATTGAAGTTATGGAAATCCCGCCCTGCTGCACCCATTATTATAACTTTTGTCTTCATGAAATGCTCAATCTTCATCTTCAAACTTTTTTTCTTCTTCTGGCACAAGCATCCCCTGAATAATGACAGCATACGCAGGACGAGCTATGAAAACACCGATAAGCACGCCTATTATGGTGATTTCAGCAAAACCCCTGAGGGCACTTGAATCCATAGCCAGTATGAGAGGTAACATCGCCACAACTACCGTAGCAGCGGCGGCAAAAATAATGGCAAACGCTTTTGCTATGCGCGAGAGATATACCTTTCCTGGCGGCATGACGCCGCCTGCGAGCACCTCATCCGTTATAATTATGAGATGATCCACGCCTGTACCTATAACCGCAATTATACCTGCGATAGTTGCAAGGTCAAGCTCCAGCCCAATGAAGGGAAGCGAGGCGAATCCAAGTATCATGATAACCTCGCTGAAGGAGGTCGCAAGCATCGGTACGATGATATTTTTCTGCTTGTATCTAAAAGATACCACGAACGCAACCAGAAACAGAGCAATTATTCCTGCGATTGCTACCTGTTCCTTAAATCTCGCTCCAAGCGGCGCTGGTACTGTGCCTGAGCCCGCCTCATTCACATTGACAGGCAGCGCTCCGGCTCTTAAATGAAGCTGGAGTTCTTTTGCTTTTGTCTGTCCTGCATCCCCTGTTCCTGTGGTTGCAACCATGCTTTTCACGGGCACGCTCTGTATGTTCCTTGCAAGATCTGAAGCAAGAGGCGCATTAAATACAAGGTCATTATCAAGGTACATGCTCAGGTAATGGGCATTGGGGTTGGTTACTGCCCCGTATTTTATCGCAGCATCCCGAAGCGCCGCCGCACCCTTGTCGCTTAGCTCAAAAGGCACACCCCATGCACCTCCGCTCTGTTGCTCAGGGACTCCTACACCCACTATCTGGTCGCCATAAAGGACATGTTCTGTCACGTTACCGCTAACCTGTATCCTGATTTCAAATTTCCCTGGCGTAAGGGCAAGGTCTCTTGCTTCTTCTATCGAAACGCCTGGAAGGTCGATGAGCAGGTAATCATCGCCGATTGGCGTAATGGTTATTGTTTTGAGAGAAATCGGGTTAAGTTTTTCAGACAATCTTTTTATGGTCTCGTCCCTGGTTTCAGGGGTAACACCCTGCTTGAATGTGACAACTTCCCCACTGACATTTGACAGTATAGCATTTAAGTCGTTCTCTGTTACTGCCTTTCTTATTTCATACATAAGGGTGCTCGTGCTGCTGCTTGGAATTTCCTGCACGTCTGCATTCAAACTATCCTTAAGATACTGCTGGAGCAAAGCGCCCTTGGTTGTTTGCAGCGTCACCATGGTACCGCCGCCTTGCGCACTTGTTACGTTGGATATACCAAGTCCGAACGAATCAATGGTATTCTTTGTCGTGTCCTTTGAGGTGGTAAAGGTAACAGAACTGGCATACACGCTATTGACTATTATGTTTGGGTCATTAAGCAATTTTCCAAACTCAACCTGTATCAGTTTCGTCTCATCCGCATTAACCTGTACAACCGCTGCCTGAAGCTGCACCTGCAGCCATGAACCTCCTGACAGGTCAATACCGTAATTTAAATGATACGCAGCTATGGATGCAATAGAGCCAAGAATTGCAAGTATCAGGATTACTACACGAATATTTTTATAAAAAGGTTCTTCATCGGTCATGCTTTCCGCCTCTTTTTCCTTAGCTTCTCGACTCTTTTCTCGACCCGTTTCTCAACATGCTGGATTTTCCCTGCATACCATCTCAAAATACCAGCATTCGTCATCCATGTGTTTATCATATCTGCAATCAAGCCGAAGATAAGGACTATTGAAATATCCCTTATTATATCGATGCGTGTGAATGAAATTACAATACCAGAGGATACCACGAACATGGCAAAAAGAGCTGCAAGCGCAGTTGATGTCATGGTAAGTCCTGTTATCATGGCATCCCTTAACTTATCGTTTAATTCCCCTTTTCGCCTGAGGAGACGCGTTGTAAGGAGTATATCGGTGTCCACGGAGTAGCCGATGAGCATAAGGAGAGCCGCAACCGTTCCGAGCGATAGGAGTATGCCGAACACATCAGTCATTGCGGCAGCGAAGGTGATGTCGGCAAACGCTGAAACCACCACGGCGATGGATGGGACAAAAGTCCTGTAGATTATGAAAATCACGACCGCCATGAATATGAACGCAATGATCATGGCACGAACCGCCTGGTATTGCAGCGATTGACCGAATTGTGCTCCAGTATCGGTTATTTGAACCGTGCCCGGGTTGGTGGTTTCATTATCGACTTGTTTGATGAGTTGATCTTTTAACGATGCAGACATCGGACTGAATTCCATTATTTTACGATTGCCAGCGCTGTATTCTCTTACCTCGACTCCGGGATATGCAGCAAAATCGGCTTTTAACTGGTCAGGGGTTTTTGGGCTGTCGAAAATTACAGCAGTGCCACCTTTGAAGTCCATTCCCAGCTCCACAGGCGAACCAGTTTTGTAATAAGTATAACCAAGAATGGAGAGTGATAAAATAAGCAGTATTGAGGGAATTATGAGCATCTGTTTTAAGGTTACGTTTTTAACGTATGATTCTATGGCTTTTTCATTGATGAATTGCATCTATAATTTCCTCTCAAAGAACTCGCTTAAATTATAATGCAACGTATATACGTTTTGCTGTTTGCGGGTTCTCTGGCGAATATTATTTTTTGATTTTTCTCTTTCAAATACTGTTCGATTATTAAACTCAACTTTGATTTCGTTGAGTATATCCCTCGGGCGTTTCGACCTGAACATGGATGCGGAGGATGGGATTCGAACCCATGAACTCCTGCGAGACAGGACCCTAAATCCTGCGCCTTTGACCTGGCTGGGCGACCTCCGCGCCTTCGCTCAATTAATTTTATGGCATAAAGCTTTGATGTTATAATTTCATCTTAGCCATCATGAAAGGAGTATATGTGCTGATCCTGAGGCTTGATGAAAGCAGGGACATCCGGGTAGGAAAAATTGGCAGGCTTCATTTCAGGAGAGGATACTATGCCTACGTGGGCTCGGCACAGGGAAGCGGAGGGGAAAAGCGCGTAATAAGACATTTCAACCTGGCACATCGCAAAAACGCTCCAAGAAAATGGCATATCGATTATATCCTGCCGTACTCGGAAGTTATTTGCGCAGTATTTTCCGAGACGAATGAAAAACTTGAATGCGCGGTCGCAAAAATCATCGGCGAATTTTCAGAAGGCATAAAAGGCTTTGGCTGCACCGACTGTTCATGCGAATCGCATCTTTTCTTTACAGGTAAAAATATAATGGATGAAGCTTCGGGAGCTTGCAAAGGCGTTTCAGGAAACGAAAGTATCATTATTTACCCAAACATGTAAGGCTATATGGACATTGGAATAATCGGAGGCTCAGGATACACAGGCGGTGAGCTTCTGCGCTTGCTTTCCCAGCATCCTGAGGCGAAGCTCAGGGCTGTTACTTCGCGCAGCAAAAAGGGACAGAAAGTGAGCGATACGCACACGCATCTTAAGAAAATATGCGACATGGAATTCGAAGATTTAAGCGCCAAGGAAGTTGCATCCCGCTCCGACATCGTGTTCACGGCTGTTCCCCATGGCACTGCAATGGCTGTGGTGCCTGAGCTTCTTGATGCAGGCGTGAAGGTCATCGACCTGAGCGCTGATTATCGCTTAAAAAGCGAGGTATTTGAAAAAATCTACAAAATAAAACATACCGACCCGCGCAAGGTGGTCTATGGCATACCCGAACTTCATCCCGAGGTGGCAGAGGAAAAACTTGTGGCAAACCCCGGTTGCTACCCGACAGGAGCGACCCTTGCGGCTGCGCCTCTTGCCGATGCAGGTGTTATCGAGAGGGTGGTTTTCGATTCGAAAAGCGGGATTTCAGGTGCAGGTGCGGAGCCGACTGCTACTTCGCATTACCCCAACATGGCTGAGAATATACAGGCATATAAACTCACTTCGCATCGCCACGGCGCTGAGATTGTACAGGAGCTCTCCTCCCTTGACGGCGGTTTAAAAAGCATCAGCTTTACACCGCACGTTATCCCTTCGGTGCGCGGGATACTTACCACGGCGCACATTTTCGTAAAAGAGGAATTAAGCGAAGAGGAAGTCAGCGATATATACAGGAATTTTTATCAGGACAAACCTTTCATCAGGCTCATCAAAGGAATCCCGATGCTGACAGGTGTGCGCGGCTCCAACTTCTGCGATATAGGTTTTGAGATTGAAAAAGGAAGTGACAGGATAGTTGTGATATCGGCTATAGACAATCTTGTGAAAGGGGCATCAGGGCAGGCAATCCAGAACATGAACCTGATGTTCGGGCTTCCCGAGGCGAGCGGTCTCTGGACGCCCGCTATCGCTCCGTGAGGTAAATATGAAAATAAGAGATGTGATGAATACGGATGTAATTACATGCAAGCCTGACGACCCTGTAAGTCTGCTTTCTAAACTGTTAAAAGAAAACCATATCAGCGGCTTGCCCGTGGTTGAAAAAGGGAAAGTGGTGGGAATCGTATCCGAGACCGACCTCCTCAAGTTATTTGAAATACCGCAGTTTTCAGGCGGGTTATGGCTTCCAAGCCCGTTTGAGGTGATCGAGGTTCCCATAAGAAACCTTGTAAGGTTCGAAGAGTTTAAAAAAGCCTTTGAGGAAGTGAAGTCAAAGCCTGTAAAAGATATCATGAATAAAGAAGTTCAATCCGTTTCCCCGGATGACAGCCTGGAAGAAGCATCGGGCATTATGGTCAAACACAAGGTAAACAGGCTTCCTGTGATAGAGAATGGAAAACTTGTGGGAATCGTGGCGCGAAGCGATATTATAAGAGGTCTCTCGGCAGCGGAATAATCATGAAGCTAATCGAGGGCGGTATCTGCGCTGTTCGCGGAGTGAAGGCAAACGGCATCAAGCAGGGGAAAAACGGTCTTGCGATAATCGTGGCAGATGCGCATAGGCTTGCGTCAGCCGGCGTTTTCACAAGGAATAAAGTGATAGCTGCTCCACTTGTTGTGACTAAGGAAGCATTGATGAATAGGGAATTAAAAGCTGTGATCGCCAACAGCGGGTGCGCAAATGCGTTTACAGGTGAAAAAGGCATACTTGATGCACGCTGGATGGCAGCTTTATTGGCTAAAAAACTAAATTGTGTAGAGAATGAAATAGGAGTAGCATCAACCGGCGTTATCGGAAGATATCTCGATAAAGATTGGATAGAAGAGCATATCGACGAAGTCTTAAATAGGATTTCGGATTCGAAACAAGCAGGCAAAGCATGTGCCCGTGCTATCATGACAACCGATACAATGATGAAGGAAGTTGCGGTGGAGCTTGGTAACGGCGTGCATATAGGAGGGATTGCAAAAGGTTCCGGGATGATAGAACCCAATATGGGCACGATGCTTGCTTTTTTATATACCGATGCTGCTTTGTCAAAAGAAACTCTCAGCTCCTGCCTCAAAAAGGCAATTGATAAAAGTTTTAACATGGTTGTGGTGGACGGTGATACAAGCACCAACGATATGGCGCTCCTTACTGCTACGGGTTATCAGGAATGCGAGGAAGAGGTGTTCCAGGAAGGGCTTGACTTAGTATGCATCAGCCTTGCTAAAATGATAGCAAAGGACGGCGAAGGCGCGACTAGATTGATTGAAGTAGGGGTAAAAGGCGCAAGAACCGAAGATGATGCAAGGGCGGCAGCCAAGGCTATTGTGCGCTCGCCGCTTGTGAAGACAGCGATTTTCGGGAAAGACCCGAACTGGGGAAGGGTTGTGGCTGCAGTAGGGTATTCGGGAGCCGAGGTCGAGCAGGATAAGATATCCCTCAAGTTCTCGGATAACAAGAATGAAGCGAAGCTTGTTGATTCGGGCAGGATTGTCGAGGGAAAGCTTGGGGCGCTGAAGAGTATTATGGAAAGCAGGGAGATTGTTATAGAGGTGGCGCTCGGTCTTGGGGAGCATGAGGCGACTGCATGGGGATGCGACCTGACATACGATTATGTGAAGATTAATGCGATGTACACGACTTGAAGCCTTATGGACGATGAAAGCTGGGATTATTTTTTATCTCGAATAAATAAGTGTTTGCATTATGGTTTCTAATTTTAGCCGTTTGCGTTCTTTGCGCTCTTCGCGGTGAACTCGATCTATCTCTTCTTTTCTTCCTTCGGCGGTATTATCGACCTTGCCACATTATACACAAAGATGTAAATAGCCAGAAGCGAAATCGCCCCAAACACAATAGTCCCAAGCCTGTAATCGCTGCTAGCATACCTGTACGGCATTGTGAAAGCAAGTCCGACAATGCCGATGTTCTGAAGCCAGAAATGTACTTCCGCAAGGCGTGGGCTGTACAAATCCGTGCCCGCAAAAACAGGCAGCAGGTGGTAGCCCACGCCGAATATCATCATGGATACAAAGCCTATCAGAAGAACATGTGCATGCGCTGGTGTAAGCTGTGATGAATTAAGCACCATAATCAATCCCAGGGTGCTGCCTATAAGCAGGTAAATCAGGCTTGCCCATGCGAACTTCAGAGGTATTTCCATATCAATTCTCCGTTCGCAAAGCGTGTCGAAGACAGGCGCAACTCAGGGCGTTAATCTGCGGTTTCTTTTTCATTTACGCCAACCCGGCAGCTTTATTCAACTCATCGAGCAGTTGGTTTATTTCTACCCTGTGCATCCTGCAGAAGAACTCCAGAGTCTCGGAAGGCAGCCTGCCCACGTATTTTGGCAT